>JAJFHW010000081.1 GCA_021775385.1 Hyphomicrobiales bacterium
CGTAGCACTAGCTCGTTTTTGTTTAATGGAGCTTCAATAAAATCAGTGACGCCTGCTTCATATGGAATGTGGCTATCAGATAGTTTTGAAGGATGTGCGACGAGTAAAATGGGGAGTGAGTAAAGTTCCGCGTTGGATCGAATGGTTTCTATGAACTCCAGGTATCTTGCGGGGTTTCTTCCACCATTAATAATAAGTATGTCGAATTTATCTCTATCTAAATAGTCAAAGGCGGCTTGTGTTGAAAGAGCGCCAACCAGGGTTGCCATAGGAGAGAGAGTTTCTTCAATTCGGGAAAATCCGTTTGGTCGGCCTGTGACTAAGAGCGTTGCGTTCTTGTGAGAGACTAAAGAAGAACGATTGTATTTTTGGGTTAGACCATATTGCTCGTTGATCGTGCTGCGACGCTTCAATTCTTTATCCATCGTATCTAGTCTCACTAAAGATTTGAGACGAGAAATTATAGACGGCACTCTTATGGGGCCAAACAAAAGGTCGTTAAATGAATGATTAAAAATCTCTTTTGTTTGCTCGCAGATTGAATTTGATATGCCCACACTGAGAATTTTAATTGTACTGGTCGAGGGATTGTTTTTTATCGTTTCAGCTAGTTTGTTGCATTTTAGAAAGCCCGTTTCCTCAGTTAATCCTTCTAAGTTGAAGATTAGGATGTCATGCACATGGGCTTGTTTTAAAGCTGTAGCTAAGTCTTGAAATGTGGTTTCATTGGTTTTGAAACCCGATTGGTTTATGGCGTTCATCAATTTTTTTTGTTGGTCTGAGGCAATTTTGTTTGAGCCAACAAGTATGACTGTGTTTTTCTCGGTCATTTGATGTTCCATCGTTTTTTAATTCCAACACAGACTATTGCATTATTTCCTTTAGAAACTGGTAATTTTAAGTGTTTTTTGGAACCAAGTTTTTTAATTCTTTCCTCATGAGTTTTCCCGATTGATTGCGAGGGAGTTTCTTAATGAAATGAAAGGATTTAGGATGTTTATAGTTGGCGAGAGTTTCTGTAAGGATGGAGTTGAGCTCGGTTAGAACTTGAGCTTGGCACTCAGTTTCTGTTTTTAACACTAAAAACGCCGATATAATTGATAAATCTGACCGTATTTGTTGTTCGTAAACGGCGGCTTCTGCAATTTCTTTGTGTGAGTTTAAGGTCATTTCAATTTCTTGAGGAGATACACGATATCCTTGGGTATTCATCACGTCATCAGCTCTACCCAAATGAGTGAGATTATGTTCTTCATCGATTAAGCCCCTGTCACCTGTGATAAACCATTCACCACAAAAGGCTTTTTTCATTTCTTCTGGTCTGTTCCAATATTTAAGCATAAGCCCAGGTTCAGATTTGTGAATGGCTATTAGTCCTTCTTCGCCTTTTTCACATTCAATAGGTTTTTCGTTTAGTGTTTCTTCTTTAAGAATAGTAACTTTACGGCCTTGCTGAATTCTACCTTTGGCTTGTACTGGTAGTTTGAAGCCTTTGGTTGTTGAGGCATATGTGGAAAATTCACTTTGGCCTAAGGCTTCATATAGTTTTGTGCCTGTTTGCTTTTGCCATTCTTTGTGGAGTTTTTGGTTTAATGCTTCACCAGCTGTTAATCCGTGACGTAATGAGCTTAAGTCTTCTTCTGAGGGTGGTGCATATTTTAGGATTTGCCTATAGACACCTGGAACAGCTGCAAAAATTGTCGCGCCATGAGTTTTAATGAGTTCTGGCCAAAGAGCGGGTGTTTTTTCTTTAGAACTTTTTGCTGAATAGATTAGTGCTGTTGCTCCCCAAATCCAGGGATCCATTAACCCAACGCCTAATGTGTAGGTCCAATTAAATTCACCTGCATGAAGCACCATGTCCCTCTCATTCATTTGGTGCCAGCCGGCTTGCATTGGTAGGCGGCCCTTAATGACACGCTGGGCATGTAACACACCTTTTGGTTTGTTAGTTGTGCCTGATGAATAAATTAAAAAAGCTGGGTCATTCTCATAAGTTTTTGCATAGGCGAGAGGTTGTGGTTTTTCCAGGAAAGATAGAATGTCTTCTTCGGTAATTTTATCAACATGATGTTGGAGCTCTGTTGGCATGTTCAAGTTCGCTGATACGGCGCAGTGTTTAGCGCCTGTATCTTTCAAAAAAAAGGAGACTTCTTTTTCCGTTAGCCCTGGTGAGAGGGGAATTGGAACAATGCCTGCGGCTATTGCACCAAAAAAAGTGAGTGCAAATGGTGTGTCGCTTTTTAAGCGAAGGGGGAGGAAGTCGCCAGGGCTTACCCCTTCGTGAAGCAGTCCGTTTGCGATACTTCTTATGGCGATGTCTAGTTCGCTATAGGTCCAGGTATGTGGCAAAGAGTTTTGAGCGGAATTACTGATGATTTTAAGGGCGATAGCGTCTGGGCTTTGAATGGCTCTTTGACCAATAGTGAATTCACTCAAGTTGAAGGGAGCTTCTTTTGAAGATGCAACGTCTTTCATTTTTTAGTGCTCCTTCAGGTTGCGTTCTTTAATGTGTCTTCAGATTGCCCACAAGCAACCGACACAAGCAACCGTCGCGGATGTCTAACTCATAATTGGGTGTTAAGGTCTAGCCAAAGTTTAATATTGCTTGGCGCTCTATTAAGCCTTCAGGGGATCTTGGGATTTCCTCAACTGTCACTAATTTTTCAGGTATTTTAGCGGGTGAGATTTGTTGGTCCAGTAGAAATTGTTTGAATTCTTCATAAGACAAAGCGTCTTCAGGAGTGGGGATGATCGCTGCAAATAAGCGTTCTCCTAAAGCTGGATCTTTTATTGAAAATGCTGCTGCATCCACAAAGCCAGGATATTGTTGGTAAATTTTATCAAGCTCGGAGCCATTTAACATGGTGCTGCCATAATAGATTTCATCCTGTGATGGGATGATTTTTAGCATCGTCATACCTTGATCAATGATTTTTACAGAGAGATTGGATTTTTCCCAATGAGTGTCAAAATTGCTCAATTGGGTTGTTGTCATGATTGGTTGCCATTCAGTGAAACCAACAGCCATGCCATTTAACTCTAAACGTCCTTTTAATGTGTCGCTTTCATCGCCTGCTTTTTGAGCGGCCCCTTGTATTCGGGTTTCTATAAATGGTGGGTTTAATTCTTCACCATTTGTGCCAGGTTGAGCGCCTAGACAGATTTCTCCAACCTTGATTATTTGCTCATCTCTATTTTCATGTTTGTGTTGAGCGTAAATACAAAGCCCGTTCATGTTGTAAATATGTGTTTCTTGCGCATTTAATTTAACTTTAGGCAGCTTTTCTGGAAGTTTATAAGGAGTTGGCGATACCAGTGCTAAATGAGGGTATTGTGCTACTTCTGAGAAGCTTTGCGTAAATGCTTGATCTAATTTCTTACCAAGAGACTGAGGGATGACAACAAGATTTATGTTGTGCTCTTTTATGCGCTCAATCATTGGTGCGGTTTTTAAGGACCCGGCAATGTGAAGTGTACCAGTTTCTAAGATCAAGGGAAGTAAGGTTGTAACAAGCCCTGTTAAGTTTGTTGGCGCATATGTTGAGAGGATCTGGGGTGATGATTGTAGTTTTATTTCAGAGCTCACAATGTGGGCATTCGCCATGAGTTGTATATGCGTGTAGGCGACTGGGTCAACTTTAGATGTTTCTGTACCAGTGCAGCTTCTTGTCCATCCTATGAAAGCGACTTGCTCTCCAGAGCGCGTTATTAAAACCTCAGGACTATCATCTGTGGCCAGGTCTGTTGTAATTGTTGTTGTTATGTCTGGTAAAGGGGTGACACCATCTGTTAAATCATCACCAAGTCCATAGATGAAACGAATGCTTGTTTGTGTTGCTGCAATTTCAAACATGGTTTCAAATGGATTATGATCTAGTATCGCTTGGTGAGCAATAATGGCTCGTGGTTTTAATTTTTCGAGTGCTGCTTCTATTTCTACTTTTCTCCAATGAGTGGGAATAAGGCAGGGAACTAGTCCTGCGTTTAAAATAGACAATAGAATTAAAGGTGTTTCAGCGATGTTAGGTAGTTGGACAACAACGATATCACCGTCTGAGAATTGAGCTTGGCGTAGGAAAGCTGCCGTGTGACGGATATGGCGTGCTGATTGTTTGTATGTCAGCTCATCAATTGAGCGGAGCCCTAGACGTTCTCTGTTGGCGCTATCTGTGAGAGCTAAGGCGTCTGCTTGTTTTTCAGCGTGAGAAAGAAAAATAGTATCAATTGTCTGACTCATTTAGATGTCCGTAGCTTTCTAATTTGCCGATCAGCTCCGTTCACCCTATACATCGTTAAAACGAGTGTGCGCCACTGAGGCATTCAATTATTCGAACTATAGATGTACCATTGTTCTTCTTTTAATCGGCAGACTTGCCTTTGTTATGGCTGAGTTTTACACAAATTTGTCTTCTATTTTACAATTTTGGAGTTTCTAGAGACATTTGACAGTATTTTTTGACGTCTAACCTATACGTGTGCGCTCATTTTCTTTGATGGCACTCGATTGGTTTTAGTTTTTAGATTCTATTCTTTTATCCCACCAGAAATCCAACAAAGCCCCATAAAAAGAAGCTTTTTTCGGGTGGTCTAAGTAAGCGCGGTGGGCCATCCATTGCCCTTTCAAATGAAAGAGGGGGATGACGTAATCACCTGCGAGCAATAGTCGGTCTAGACTTCTAACGCTTGATATGAAGGTGTCTTGATCTTTTGCTGCTAAGAGGGCGTCTATTGCTTTATCGATTTGAGGGCTTTTGATGCCTGCGAAATTATAAGACCCTTCTGTGGTTGCTTGTTTTGAGCTCCAACGGAATAGTTGTTCATTACCTGGAGATAGCGAGCCGGACCAATTGTTTTGAATCATATCAAAGTCGAAACTTGATTTGCGTTTTTGATATTGAGTGGTGTCGACTTGTCTGATGATGGCTTTTACGCCGATTAGCTTTAAGTTTTCTATGTAGTTTAACAACAACGCTTCTTGAGACTTTGTCACTGTCATGATTTCAAATTCAAAAGGCTCACTTGTTGATTGGTTGATCATTTTGCCATCAACTAATTTATAGCCCGCTTTTTTAAATAGCTTAATGGCTTTGCGAATGTTTTTACGGCTGATATTTGAACTTCGATTAATTGGGAGTTTGTAGTTACCTTTCCATAGTTCTGGATACTCAGTTTCAAAACTACTTCCTAAGATGTTTTTTTCAATGTTATCAACTGGTTTTTCAGCGGAAGACAAAATTGAGCGATCGAAATAGCTTTTGGTTCTGCTATAGAGCCCATGATAGAGTTGGCGATTAATGCCCTCGAAATTAAAGAGAGCAATTAATGCTCTACGGATGTCTTGATCTTTGAAAATTGGACGTCTTGTATTAAAGGCGAGTGCTGACATACCAGACGGAATTTTTAATTTGAATTCTTTTTTTAAAACCCTGCCATCTTTAATTGAGTTGAAGTTATATGACTTCGACCATTTGCCAGGGTCATTTTCATATTGGATATCATGCAGACCTTTTTTGAACGCTTCAAATAATGTATTTGCGTCGCGGTAGTAGGTGTACTTGATTGTATCAAAATTATAGCGGCCCTTATTCACCGGCAGGTCTTTTGCCCAGTAATTTGGATTGCGTTGGTATGTTATGAATTTACCTGGGTCAATTTCTAAAATTTTGTAAGGACCAGAACCGAGAGGGACTTTCAGATTGGAAGCTTTAAATTTCTCTTTGTTCATTATGTGTTTGGGTAAGATTGGCATAAGACCCATGATGAGTGGCATTTCACGATCTATTTTACCGTCTGCGCTGGGTTTGAAATTGAATTTAACGCCATTCGTGCCAATTTTTTCAACTTTACCGACTTTGCTATAATAGGTTCTGTGGTTGGGTCTTCCGTTTTCTTTCAAAAGTTTATGAGAAAAAATAACATCGTCGATTGTGATTTTTTTGCCATCAGAGAATTTGGCTGAATTGTTGAGGTAAAATGTTATGTTAGATCTATCTTCTGAGAGATCTATTTTTTCTGCAATCAAACCATAGAGAGAAAAGGGCTCATCTAAAGCTCTTCCTAATAAACTTTCATATATATAACCGCGCACTCCTGCTCCGGCACCACCTCGTATATTTAAGGGGTTCATATTTGTGAATGTACCCATGACACCTAGGTTTAATGTGCCGCCTTTGGGTGCGTTTAGGTTGGAATAATTAAAGTTTGTGAAGTTACTATTGTACTTTAGTGTGCCATGCATTGAAATCCCATGGTGTTTTTTTGTCTCAGGGGGGTCTTTTGCCATGCTTACTGATGTGCTCTGGATCAAGAGTGGAATTGCAAAAATATGTAGTAAAACCAGCTGCTTGACGTTCCGTTTTGACATGAGATTTCTTTCTTTTTATTCGCAAATGTGATTTAAGCCGTTGTACGCGTTAATTTGATCTTTTAAAAGCTTTGAATAGAGAGTAATAAAGAAGCCATAATCTGACATTTTAATGATATTGGGTGCAATTTTAAGTGTCTTTCATATCACGGGGTTAAATAAACCTTGAATTAGGTGTCAATAAATTCGTCTTGTCACTGGATTGCCTTATTTCGGTGTGTTCAGGGGTATAAATAATATTGTAAGATCAATTTACTCGGGCCCCATATAATTGAAGAGGCCAACTGTTATAGGAGAGAGGCAGAAATATGAGTTCGCGAATTAAACTTTGGAGCCACACTAAATTGGGGGCTCAAAAGAACCTGGTAAGCTCAAATAAAATGACTGCTACAGTTCGATTTACTGCTGCTGCATTGTTAAGTTTGGCTGTGGGTGGCATGATGCTTGGGGGCGGAACTCAAGCTTTTGCAGCTGATAAGAAAAAAGCCGCTGCTAAAGAAAAAAATGCCTGGATCAAAATTTGTGATGATGTGCAGCTTAAAGAAGTTAAAGCGAAAAAAGCCGCTTCTAAAAAGATTTGTATGACACATCATGAGAGCTTGAGTGCTCGTACAGGAACGCCACTTGTATCTGCTGCTGTTCGTAATGTTTCAGGACATAAAGTAGAGCGTTTTCTTGTCACGGTACCGTTAGGGATGGCTATTCCAGCGGGAGTGCACCTCAAAATTGATGAAAATAAACCGCTAAAAATCAAATATTCATTTTGCCATGTTGCTGGTTGTGTTGCTGAAACGCAGATGACACCTGACCTAATGAAGCAAATGAAAAGTGGTAAGAAGATTGTGATTGCGACAATTGGTATTAGTGGTAAGCCAATTGGTTTTCCAATTCCTTTAAGTGGGTTTGGTAAAGCTTATGCAGGTAAGCCGATTGATAGCAAAAAATATGCGAGTGCACGTAAAGCTATGATGCTTGATATTCGTAAGCGTCAAATTCAGGCAGCTAAAAAAGCTCAAGATAAGAAAGATGCTGTAATTCTCAAAAACGCTGATAATCCTAGAAAGAAATAATAAAGCTTAATGCTTTATCGATTTTTATCTAAATTATAAAAAATGCCCCCTCAAATTATTTGAAGGGGCATTTTTTTGTTTTGAACACTACTTTTAAGACTTACATTTCGTAAGCTTTTGCCATTTCAGGGTCTTTTGTTGCTACGATTTTTGCTAAGTCTACGATTACCTTGGCTTGTTTCCAGGTTGCATCATCTTGCATTTTGCCATCAAGCATAACCGCACCTGTACCATCTGGCATGGCTTCTAGGATGCGTTTTGCGAAAAGGACTTCATCAACATTTGGGCTGAAAACTTCTTTCGCGAGTGTAATCTGACTTGGGTGTAAGCTCCACGTACCTAAGCAGCCTTGTAAGAAGGCATTGCGGAATTGAGCTCTACAGGCGTCACTGTCTGAAAAGTCGCCAAATGGGCCGTAGAAAGCTTTAATTCCATTGCCCATGCAAGCGTCAACCATTTTAGCTATTGTATAATGCCATAGGTCTTGTTGGTAGAGGGTACGCTCTTTATCGCCATCCGCGTCTTCTAAAACACCATAAAATGGATGCCCGCCACCAACGCGGGTTGTTTTCATCCCTCTTGAGGCCGCGAGGTCAGCTGGTCCTAAGCTCATGCCGTGCATTCTTGGGCTTGCTTTGGCAATGTCTTCAACATTGTTTACGCCTTCAGCAGTTTCTAGAATGGCATGGATTAGGATAGGCTTTTTAATTTCGTTCCGTGCTTCTAATTGAGCAAGGAGCTGATCTAGGTAATGAATATCCCATGGGCCTTCAACTTTTGGCAGCATGATGACATCAAGTTTGTCGCCGATTTTTGAGACGATTTCAGTTACATCATCTAAGAACCACGGGCTGTTTAAGCAATTTACCCTTGTCCAAAGACCTGTGTTTCCGAAATCATTGTTTTCGCCAATTTCAATGAAGCCAGCTCTTGCGTTTTCTTTTTCATCGGCTGGGATTGCGTCTTCAAGGTTGCCTAGGATCACATCTACTTTGGGGATCATATCACCGACTTTCCCGCGAATTTTTTCGATGTGAGGTGGGATAAAATGAATCATCCGCTCGAGGGATACTGGTAATTGGCGATATGGTTCCGGGGCACCAATGGCCAGAGGTTTGTAAAATCCTTGAGGGGTTTTGGTTTGTGACATGTTTCTTTCCTATTTTCAGTTCACATCTTTATTGGCTTTTCCGCTCAACTTTATTTGAAGTTTGAGCTTCAATTTTTTTGTTTCTTATGACCAGCGTCTATTGGACCACATGAATTGTTCTGGATATTCTCTTATCCATCCTTCAAAGGTACTTTGTATCTCGGTGATGATTGACTTGATATCTGCTTCTTGGTCATCTGTCCTTGGTACTTTAATTTCATGCATTTCAACGCGAAAGTTTGATTGCGTTCCAACTCTTACGCAGCGGCCAATCCATAAACGTGTGCCAATTCGCCTTGCTAGCATGGCGGGGAAGGGAGGAGATTTAGCGTCAATTCCAAAGAATGGAACTTCAACACCGTTTCTATCCCATTGATCTGCAAGGAAACCTAAGCGGCCACCTTTGCGAACATAGGCTCCAATTTGTCTGGCTGTATCTCGTCCTGCATTGATGCCTGCACCGCTTCCTTTGGCAAAGAGCCCGCCGGGGTAGAGTTCTTTTCTTTGACTTCTTAAGTACTGGTCTACCAGAGGGTTTTTGACTAAGCGATAGACGCCGGCTGGCTTCATACCCTTAGAAGCTAGTGGCCACATAGCTAATTCCCAGTTGCCGGAGTGCATGGACACACATATGGCTGAGCCCATTTTACCCTGATATCTATCTAAAATTTCTGGATTTGTAATTTCAATGCAATCTGGGTTTTCTAAGATGCGATCCATCTGCATAGTCTCTGCCATAACACGGCCGAGATTTTCCCACATAGCAAGTGCGATTTCTTCTCTTTCTTCTTCAGATTTCTCAGGATAAGCCATTGCGAGGTTGCCTAAGGCTCTTTTGTGCCGCCGACCGCGCCCTGCCAGAATGCGCCACCAATAGGCGGAAAACCTTACAGCTGTATCTAGAGGCATTAATCGGATCATGCCGATGATTGATCTAAGAAGACAAAATTCTGCCCAATATCGAATATGCAACCAAACTGTCATTTATGAGGCCTCGATCGGTTTTTTACGGTGATATATAGTATATAAAGTATGGGTTAGTCATCTACAGGTTAAAGCTAGGATCTAGACCCTAAGAGCATAAAAGATAATCATTGGTCAAGATTTCTTTCGTCTTGTGTTTTCTCTTATGTTCATTTTGGAATAAAAGATTAAATATCAGCCTTCATTAGTTTGGGTAAGCTTTGCTCATCTCCTAAACCTTGCTGCATGATTAATTGTCTTAGTGATTTAAAATTTCTCAGAGCAGTAAGACCAGCGCTTCTCATTGATTTGAGGGAGATGTTGTTTATTAGAAGAGACTTATTTAATATATCAATGACGAATGTTCTGCTTGAGATATCTGACTTTCTAGAGTGGTTGTACTTTTCTTCAATGACATTGATTTGCGCCTCTAGAGATGTGTGTTCTTTTAAAATTTCAGCCAGATGTGCTGCGTCTCTTAAGCCAAGGTTCATGCCTTGCGCTCCAATTGGTGGGATGACATGGGCTGCTTCACCAACCAGGGCTATTTTGTTTTCAGCAAATTTTTCTAACTTTAAGCCGGAAATAGGGAAGGCTACTCTTGGTTCAACTGATGTGATTGTACCCAATATTGCGTGAGAGTTTTCATATAATAGAGAACTAAACGCTTCGTCATTTAACGAAACAATTTGTTTGGCATCTTGAGGTGTTAGAGACCATACGAGGCTTGAGCGGTTTTCTTCTAGTGGAATTAGGGTCATGGGACCCGTTTTCCTGTGAATTTCTGTTGATGTCGCATTATGTGGTGTGGAATGGGTGAATGAGCAGGCGATAGCCGTTTGATTATATTGCCATTCAGTTGTTTTTATTTGTGTAACTGATCGACAGATTGAGTTTTTACCATCTGCTCCTACACAAAGTTGCGCTTTATATGTATCGTTTTCAGATGTTGTTATTTCTACCTTGTCTGCGCCATTTTCAATTTTGATTACGGCCTTAGTTTCAATCCAGTTGATCTTCGGGGCTTTTTCAATATTAGAAATGAGAGCTTTATTCAAATCACTATTGGGAATGTTTTGCGCGAAAGCCGTCATGTTTAATTCGTTACAGGAAAAATGACAATCAGGTGCTCTTATTAATGAGCCGCAATCATCGATCATTCTTAAATGTTTCAGAGGTGAAGCATTTTCTTTGCAGTCAGCCCAAATATTACAGTTTTCTAGTAATTTTACAGACGGGGCCATAAAGGCTGTTGTTCTGGTATCTCTTGCTAACAAAGCCTCATCTGGTTTTGGCCCGAATATATTAATTTGAAAATTGGTCTCTTTAGCTAGAGTGATGGCGGTTATGAGGCCAACGGGGCCAGTTCCAATGATGGCTATGTCAGAAGTGAGGTGTCTCATAATATAGGGCCTTAGTAATTTGCTTTATACAGAGT
This sequence comes from Hyphomicrobiales bacterium, assembly GCA_021775385.1. Taxonomy (GTDB): domain Bacteria; phylum Pseudomonadota; class Alphaproteobacteria; order Rhizobiales; family HXMU1428-3; genus HXMU1428-3. The sequence continues at coordinate 10,989 of JAJFHW010000081.1, forward strand.
CATACTCTTTTAAGAGAAGAGAGACAATCTTGATAGATGTTTGTAGTGAAGGGATTTTTTCACCCTCTCGATAACATAATATGTGTCTTCTCAGTTACAACGTTAACAGACATTGTTGTGAGTGCCGGATTTGTTACAGAACTGTCATGTAAGTCTTTTAATTCTAATCCTGGGTCTAGCAGACAGATGCGCTCATATTTTTGAGGCTTCATTGGTCAATTCATTTAGATCGTGTGTAGTCAATGAGTATATCCATTCTGAACCGAAATTTATTTAATCTCATCTGAATCTTTAATTTAAAGGTTCAATAAACAATTATAGTGGAGAAATATTGTGATTGGGGGAATTATGACTTCCAGACTTTCTATGGCAGCTTTGGTTGCTGGTGGTATGATGGTTGCTACTTCTTCAGCTAATGCGGCTGACTTGGGTGGTGATTGTTGTGCAGATTTAGAAGAGCGTGTAGCCACACTTGAAGCTACAACAGCTCGTAAAGGAAACCGCAAAGTTTCTTTGAAAATTTATGGCCAAGTTAACCAAGCCCTTTTGATTTGGGACAATGGTGACGAGAGTGATGCTTACGTTGTTGACAACGATAGCTCAGCTTCACGTATTGGCTTTAAAGGTAAAGCTAAAATCAATAATGACTGGTCAGCAGGCTACCGCATCGAAATCGGTGTTTACTCAGCTGAATCTGATCGCGTTGATGAAAACAATGATGATGGCGATGGCAACCGTTTGGACCTTCGTCGCTCTGAAATGTTTATCAAAAGTAAAACTTTTGGTAAAGTAACATGGGGCCTTACTAGCTCAGCTCTTGATGGAACGACTAAAGCTGACCTAAGTGGAACTCACGTTGTGGCACGTAATGGTGGCCTTCGTTTCATTGAAGATTTTGCAATCATCAATTCAAACGGTGCAGCATCTACTGCTGACTGGGGCGGTATCTTTGACGGCGACACAGAATTCGACCGTGACAATGTAATCCGTTATGAAACTCCTACATTTGCTGGCTTTAAGGTTAGCGCATCTTGGGGTGAAGATGATGAATGGTCAGTAGCTGCATTCTATAAAGCTAAATTTGACCAGTTCAAAATCAAAGCTGCGATCGGTTATGGTGAAGACCAAGAAGGTACTGGTTCAGGTGTAAGCGAGAACTTTAACGGTTCTGCATCTATCATGCACACACCAACAGGTATTTTTGTTACTGGTTCTGCTGGCGAGAAGTCAAAAGACAACGATGTTGATGAAACATTCTACCAAATTAAAGCCGGTATCCAACAAAAGTGGAACTCACTTGGTAAAACGACACTTTATGGTGAGTATATAAATGGTGAAACAGATGATGTTGGTGAAGGTGATATCTATGGTTTTGGTGTTGTTCAAAAAGTTGACGCTGCTGCAATGGAACTTTATGCCGGCTTCCGTCACTATGAAGCTAATCTAAACAATGGTGTTGCAACTGAA
>JAJFHW010000082.1 GCA_021775385.1 Hyphomicrobiales bacterium
CCATAGACAATCCAAAGACAATGCGTCGCGGCTACGGTCAAGGCTGTGAGAAATCGTAAAAGCCTAAAGTTATTCTGGCGCGCCTCGTCAGCCACTTCTGAAAAAGTGTTATAACCATCCGCTGCAAAAGACGAAGCTCTGGCGTGATAGAAGTCAGAATGCTGCACAATAAATCCCGATTACTCAATACTAACAACGGCCATTTACGGGCCAAAATCGTTCCCAATTTCGATTAATACCCGAAAAACCTTTATATTTCGTTTGCTTAAGAAAACGCAGTTGCTAGTGGGCAACTGAAGCACATCTAAAAGAATAGACCGTAAGAGAAAATAAAAAACCATCTACACGAAGAAGGAGCTCAGACCTTTTCGGGTTGAGGGACATGACGCCATGGGCGTCCGGTGTCTAGCACCGCGGCTCGCAGGCCTATGAGCTTCAGCTGCGCGGTTGCTTGTGGGCAACTGAAGCGCCACTAAAAAGTAATAGTCGTGAGAGAAAATAAAAACAGCCGGCCAATAATTGGCCAGCTGTAAAAATTATATATGATGAATGAGCCTATCTCCTTCGAGGAGGCCGAAGAAGCTGAGGCTGTAATTCAGGCTGAATGTACAAGAGATATCGTTCGTTAAGAGAGGAGAGGAAAGAGCTAAAGCACCTAAGCAAAGCTAAAAAAGTTTGAGGTAAAAGGTGCTGTATCATGGCATCACTCCATTTTATTGGATAATCGATCGCTGATACGAGATGAAACTTCACGATGATTGTGAGCTTGAGCACGCATCATAGAAGAACGAAGGATTGATTTGGCTCCGGACAATCCAGTAGGAAATTCAGAAAAATGAGGTCGGAACGATTGTCTTGTCTTCAGTTTAACAACCGGCTCTGAAATATGTATCAAAGCGTTTCTCACCATTTTTCCAACTCCTCGAATTTAGAAATATTACTAAGCAATCAATTGATCACTTATCTAAAATGGACTGGCCGGTGAAGCCGTTTAAACGCATTACGTAAGCGAAACGCCATCACCACATCCGGTAACAGGCGCAGTCAGGTTACATGATCGAACCTGTAATAAGGTTGAGCTGATTTAGTTAAGAAAAGTTTAACCAGGGCGGAATATCAAAAAACTGTAACAAACCAAAAGCACTTATCCACACCCATTTCTGGGTTTGTAAGAAAAAGGAACTCAGCCCCTTTGAGGAAAGGAGGCATGGCGCTATATGGATGCTTAGTGGACATCTGAAAGCAAAGAAAAGCAGCCTCAAGCTCAATGTTTATATACGAAGAAGGAGCTCAGCCCTTTTTCGGGCTGCGGGACATGGCGAAGCGCTTCGCGTAGCCCGGCGCGTTGCGCCGCCCCTCGGAGGCCCGAGCTTAGCGAGGAATAGCCTGTGAGAGGTAAAAAAGATATTAATTAGCCGCAGCAACGACCGCTTCTTGAACTTTTTCAAAAGCTCTGACTTCAATCTGTCGAATACGTTCGCGGCTAACACCATGCTCTTGGCTAAGTTCTTCAAGAGTTTGCGGTGTTTCGCTTAAGCGGCGTGCTTCAAAAATCTTCACTTCACGCTCATTGAGAACACCCATCGCGTCTTTCAAAAGGTCAAGACGATGGCCTAATTCCTGAGACTCGCCCAAAGCTGTTTCTTGGTCAATCTCATCATCAACCAGCCAGTCCTGCCATTCACCGCTTTCACTCTCTTTACTTAAAGGAGCATTCAATGAGGCATCGCCCTGCATACGTTGGTTCATAGAAACAACATCAACTTCAGGCACACCAAGACGGGTCGCGATTTCTTTAACTTGATCTGGCTTTAAGTCACCATCTTCATAAGCGTTAAGCTGTGATTTAACTTTACGCAAATTGAAAAACAGCTTCTTTTGAGAAGAGGTCGTACCAAGCTTCACAAGGCTCCAAGAGCGCAGGACGTATTCTTGAATAGAAGCTCTAATCCACCACATAGCGTAGGTCGCTAAGCGGAACCCTTTTTCAGGATCAAACTTTTTTACAGCCTGCATAAGGCCAACATTGCCTTCAGAGACAACTTCGCCAATCGGCAAGCCATAGCCACGATAACCCATGGCAATTTTAGCAACCAGTCTGAGGTGAGACGTCACAAGCTTTTGAGCGGCGTTTCGGTCATTATGTTCGCGCCAGCATTTCGCCAGCATATATTCCTCTTGTGGTTCCAACATAGGAAATTTACGCACTTCAGAAAGGTATTTCTGTAAGCCGCCTTGACCAGATGTAACTGTCGGTAGATTTGTAGCCATAGCCTGACCCCTAACCCTTTAAATAATAAAACCACAAAGACCAAATAGATAAGAACGTAATAAGAACTTTGTTTCAGCCTTACTATATATAGTCATAAAATTACGGCATTAAAGGGTTTGAAGTAAATTTTCTAATTTTTCCATATCTTTGGGTAAATCGCTTGAATATTCATGATATTCACCGGTTACAGGGTGGCTAAACCCAAGGACTGAGGCGTGCAAAGCCTGTCTTTTGAGCTTTTGTACGACATGTTGCAGTTTTTGCGGCAAAACATCAGCTTTGGTCTTAAAACCGGTACCATAAACCGGGTCTGATATAAGAGGGTGCCCCAAATGCGTCATATGAACTCGAATTTGATGGGTTCGCCCGGTCTCTAACCGGCAGGTGATTTTTGAAACAGCAGCGTTATTTTCGCCTAATTTCATGGCAGAACGATTAGAAACTTCATGAACACCATATGTTTCCAAAGTTTCATAATGAGTAATGGCAAACTTGCCCCCGTCTTTTAAGACATCCATCTTAAGAGGGTTTTTGGGGGACCGCCCAATTTGGCTCTTAACTGTCCCATTTTTCGGTGAAATTTCCCCCCAAACAAGAGCTGTATAAGCACGAGTTAAAGGGCCTTGCCGGCCATGGTCAGCAAATTGCTCCGAAAGACCCAGATGAGCCGTATCATTCTTAGCGACCACCATTAACCCGGAAGTGTATCTGTCCAAACGGTGAACAATTCCTGGCCGCTTCACACCGCCAACGCCAGAAAGACTATCACCGCAATGATAAAGAAGAGCGTTTACCAAAGTGCCGCTCCAGTGACCTGTCGCCGGGTGTACGACTAACCCAGCTGGTTTATCAATCACAATGAGATGTTCATCTTCATAAGCAATGTTTAATGGAATATCTTGCGCTAAAGGAATAGCAGCAGCGGCTGGTGGCAACTCAACGTCATAGACATCGCCAAGCTTAATGCGGCAATTAGGTTCGAAAATAGTCTTCTCACCGCGACTTATATGACCAGTTTTAATTAATTCTTTCACGCGTGACCTTGTGTAATGCTCTAAAGATGAGCTAATAAAACGATCGAGCCGTTCACCAACATGTTCATCAGCAGCCTCAAGACGTACATGTGCCGATTGCTCAGTTGGTATATCTATCGGTTTATCTGACTGTTCATCAGTGACAATAGTTGGTGAGGTGTTTTGAATATCATTCGTCATATGGACTAAAATCTTATGCTAGAGCCTAAAGGCAATCAAAATCTAAATAAACAAACTGAAAACCCTGAAGTTTCTGAAAACCCTGAAGTTTCTGAAAACCATGTAGCTTCTGGTGAGAGTGAGCCCACCTTTTGGAGCCCGATGAGGATAAAAGCACTCATTGGCCTCATCATTTTCATGTCAGTTGTTTTGGCCATTGGCTTCGGTTTTTTTATTTACAAGCTAGTAAATACCTTGATCTCGAACTCAGAAACAAATGAATTCGTTTCAGAAGAGGTGATCAACGAAAAAACTCAATCAAAGCGAATGTCTGTTCAAAGGGGTATAAAGCTTGATGGCTTTAAAATCCAGCATTTAGCAGCTTCAGAGAAAGAAATTATTCTATATGTAAAAAAAGAAGAAGTTTCCGAGATCTGGGTCGTGAATAAAAAAACAAAAGAAATATCAGCCAAAATTAGTGTGCAAAAATAAAAAATGAACGCGATACACTAAGTTTTATAAGTAACAAACAGTGAAATTTTTGAAGTTATTTTTGTTTGAGCAAGGTCTCTAATCTGGCAGTTAAGCTATTTTCAGGCGCCTCAGCGTCTTTTTCCGATGAAGGTGAGGTTGGGTTCATATTCTTTGCATCCCGAGCTTGTTCTGCTTTTTTAATAAACACTGGTTTCTTATCGTCAAACTCAAAATCAAGCGGCAATTGATTTTCTTCATCATCTTCATCAAGAGGATGAGAGTGAGGAATATTATGAAATTGACTGCGATAAACAGCGGTTTGTTCCTGCATTAAAGTCAGAGCAATATTTTGCATTTCGGAACGAAGAAGGTCAGTTTCATTCTTCTCACGTTTTTGAATTTCAATTAAGCGGGCTCTCAGCTTCGCCGTTTCATTTAAGAGACCAAGGTTCTCTTCATGAATACTCTCTGCATTTTCAATGATTGTACGTCTGGGAGCTTCAGTAGATTGAACTTCCTGACCAAGGTCCTGGCGCATTTGTTCAACTTCTTCTTGATAGTGATAAAGCCCTTCATCATCACTGGTGTGAAGATATCCGTGTACACCATGCAGCTTAAGCGCTTGAATTTCACGTTCACGCTCAACAAGTACAGTCATCAATCTGTTTGCACGATCTTCTAACAAAGGTACTTTGCGGTCAATGTTTTGCAATAGAACGATGTTCTGACTACTTTTTTCTGCAAGTTCTTGTTTTAAATTAATAATTTGGTTGTTTAGCTCATGAATATTGAGCTCGCGCCTATTAATTTCAATCAATTGGCGCGCATTAATCTGGTCAGCCTGTTCTAATTTGCTTTCAAGTCGGTGTGCTTTAATGGCGTGCTCTGCACGGAGTTGATCACGTGAAGCTTTGATTTCAAATTCATTTAAAGGCAGGGTAGCAATTAATTGCTGTTTGGTCACAATTGAAGAGCGCGCCCAGATGAGGGGGGCGACAGCGATTCCAATAAGGGCAGTAACAAAAATGCCCAGTGAAAAAATCATAATGGATTGGATAAGCATGCCTGATTAATCGTCCAGCCCAGATGTTGTTTTTTTAGAACCAGGAAAATTCAACATATATATTTCCCAATCTCTAAAACTCAACAAGATTACATAACTAAATATGATGAATAACTCATTCACCTATTAGGATCCATCATATTGGGTCTCACTAGAGCCATGCAACAAGATTTTCACCCAAAAAGAGACTTATAGCCATCTTTTGCTTATTGATGCAAAAGCTTCCCATTATAAAGAAGCGAAAGATGACGATAAGTCTCATTAAAGTATAAATATTGCACCTAAATGATTTCGTAGATTGATTAAATCGGATTCCAGGTTGGACGGAGTGTGAATTGCAGGGAGCAGCCAGGTGCGACA
>JAJFHW010000083.1 GCA_021775385.1 Hyphomicrobiales bacterium
TTTCGTGAGCAGAGTGAGGGTATGTAAGTAGTATTGTGGGCTGGTGTTTATGAGACCTTGAGGTTTCTTTGAGGTGCATCATATACACAAAAAAGGATAGTATACATGTTTACGCGTAATTCAGATTCTGAAAATTCCAAATCATCAAATAATCAAGATAGTACATCTTCACGTGCGAAGCCAATTGAAGATTCTCCGAAGCAAGCAGGTTCTTCTCGTGAGACCGTTATCAGTAATGATCTAACTATTCATGGTAATGTAACTTCTGAAGGTATTGTTCGACTAGAAGGCACAATCATTGGAGACATGAATTGTTCTTCATTGGTTGTTGAAAATGATGGATCTATTTCTGGAAATATCTCTGCTAAAGAAGTTAAAGTGCACGGCCGCGTTGGTGGTACGGTGCATGGTGCGAATGTGATGTTGCACTCTTCTGCATTTGTCGAAGGTGATATTTATCATCAGGGCATTAGCATTGAAATGGGAACTCATTATGATGGTCGTTTAAAATGGGTTGATAGTGCTGAAGAAGGTGAAAAACTTTCGAATAAAACTCGTCAACCAATTGGTAATGACAATCAACTGCATGCTCAAGCTGCAGAGTAGTATTATACTATATAATGAATTTTTTTAGGCGATCAAAGATGTTTTGGTCGCCTTTTTTTTAACTTTTATGCGTTATTATTAGATTTATCCTGTCATCAATTTGTGATTAAAAGTCTCTTTATTATTGGGGCTTGCAATTTTTGACTATTAGTATGAGCTCTTGCGTTTTGCTTTTGAGACTTGTTGTCTCTTTGGTTTTAAGAGTTAAGTTTTTAGCTTTCTTTTGGTTGATTTTTTTGCTGACCTTAAGACAATAATTTAAGAAAAATAATAATATGTTCACGCGTAAAACTGAAAAAGAACCTTCCCCCGATACCGAACTTTTTAATAACCGTCTAAAAGATCTTAAAACTTCTACTACAGCTGAGGACGCTTCTCATTCTGATCTTACAGTAATGTCTAGCAAACCTTTGCCTGTTCCTGAGAAGCTTAGGAAGAGAGTGCATGAGCCCTCCTTTGTTGCAGATGATGATACTTCTCCTCAATCTCTTTCTAATTCATCTGTAACTGATGAGCCGTTTACAGGTGAGAAGAAATCAACAGAAACCGTTATTAGTACTGACCTTATTATTCATGGCAGTGTTACATCTAGAGGAGTTATTCGATTAGAAGGCACTGTTTATGGCGATATGCATTGTTCGGCTTTGGTTGTAGAAAGAGCTGGTGCTATTTCCGGCAATGTGAAAGCTATTGACGTTAATGTCCATGGCCGTGTTGAAGGAACTGTGAATGGCAAGAGTGTGATGTTACATTCATCTGCGTTTGTTGAAGGTGATATTTATCATCAAGGAATTGGTATTGAGATGGGCACCCATTATGATGGGCGTTTACAATGGGTTGATGCGAATGGAAACGCTGCTTTGTCACCGGATAGAGAAAATGTCAACCAAGATATAATTAACGACGATAGACCAGTCTTTTATGCAGAAGCAGCTGAATAAGCTTTGTTTAAATGGAATAAAAAAAGGCAGCTTATTAATTAAGCTGCCTTTTTGTTTTTGAAACTTATTTTGCTTGTGCAGCGTTTAAGCCAGCTGCAAGTTCTTTGTTTATTGTGACTAGAACTTTGAGTTTTTCTGGTGATGGGTAAGCCTGGACCGTAATTGTGTGTCTTAAAACAAAGGCGCCTAAGGAAGCGACGTTGTTTTTAATTTCGATTGGTAGCGGGTTTTCTTGTCCTGCAATTGAGCCGAGTAAAACACTCCAGAGGCGGCGGTTGTAATAAAGAGCTGCTAAAAACTCGTTATTTTCTTTGCCCCAATTTTCACGCCAGTTATCTGCAATATATTGCAATTGTGAGGCTGCTTTTAATAGTAATGATGCTTCAAGTTCACGGGGAGATTGAGTGACCTTGGCATTTTGCTCATACGCATTCAGGGCTTTGTGCATTTGAAACTAATTCCTCTTCATAGGCGATCAATTTTTGAGCTTCTTTCAAAGCTTTATAATAATTATCAGCCAAGATTTCACTGTTAATTGCATCAAAGTGTGATGCGGTGCTAGGGGCTGCATTTTGTACTTCTGTTACACTTTCAAAGTAGCTGTCGTGATGTTCACGTGGTGTTTTTGAAAGGTACATAAGTTGCAAAATCACATATATCTTTTTGCAAGGTGTATCCGCCTCATTAGGTCGAATAATATCTTTTTCACGCAAAATCGGGGATGAGCCTTCGATATATAGGCGGGTGCGACTATCGTCATTGGTAATCACAGCGTCGCCAATTATCAGGCGTTCATTTGGTTTTAGCTCGACTTTTAATGCCATTGAATATCCCCGAGGATTTTATCCATTCGCTAAACGTTAGATAGTATAGCTCTGTATTGTTTAACAAACGGTTCAAATTACAACTTCTGTTAAATCAAAGAAAGTTTTACAACCTAAAGCTTTGAATGACTTTTTAACTTTTTTATTTAGGATCAAGGCATTAATGAAAATTTTCACTGCCTTGATCCGTATTCTTTTTCTTAACTTTTCTAAAAAATTTAGAATAGTTGTAGAACGTTTTGGTCTGCTTGAGACGCAAGTGATAGCGCTGTTGATGACAATTGCTGTCTAGTTTGTAACGCGAGCAAGTTCGCGCCTTCTTCGTTTGTATCAGCAAGAGTTAGGTTGGCAGCGCCGGTTTCTAACACATTGATCAGGTTCTTTGTAAAGTCCTGGCGGGTTTCAACA
>JAJFHW010000084.1 GCA_021775385.1 Hyphomicrobiales bacterium
CAGCTTTGAAAAACTCTGCGCCTTCTTCAACTGTCATATCCAGGACATCTGCAATGGACTTACCTTTGAACTGAACTTCCAGAGTTTCACGGTTATAGCGTTTGCCCTTGCATTGATCACAGGTTACATAAACATCTGGCAAAAAGTGCATTTCAATTTTGATGACGCCATCACCTTGGCAAGCTTCGCAGCGTCCGCCTTTTAAATTAAACGAAAAGCGACCAGGTTTGTAGCCACGTGCTTTTGATTCAGGTAAACCCGCAAACCAATCTCTGATGTGAGTGAATGCACCGGTGTAAGTGGCAGGGTTCGAGCGGGGTGTGCGGCCAATAGGAGATTGGTCGATGTCGATGATTTTATCTAGTTGTTCGAGGCCTTCAATACTTTCATGTTCACCAGGCACATGGCGGGCATTGTTTAGTTTGCGCGAGGTTGCTTTATACAAAGTCTCGATAAGGAACGTTGATTTGCCGCCGCCAGAGACACCCGTAAGACAGGTGAAAAGCCCCATTGGAATACTTGCGGTAATGTTCTTTAAATTGTTCTCTTTTGCGCCTTTGACTGTGATTTGGCGGTTTGGGTCTGATTGGCGGCGGTTTTCTGGTGATGCTATGAATTTTTCGCCTGTAAGATATTGACCTGTCACACTCTTTTTGGTGGACATGATTTTTTTAGGGGTGCCTTCAGCGACTATTTCACCGCCATGAATTCCTGCTTTGGGGCCAATGTCGAGAACGTAATCTGCGGCTAGAATAGCGTCTTCATCATGTTCGACGACGATGACCGTATTGCCCAAGTCTCTTAAGTTTTTTAATGTTTCTAGTAACATGGCATTGTCGCGTTGATGAAGGCCGATCGAAGGTTCATCAAGCACATAAAGAACGCCGGTTAGGCCAGAGCCAATTTGAGAGGCGAGGCGAATGCGTTGACTTTCACCGCCAGATAATGTGCCTGAGTTTCTCGAAAGACATAGATAATCAAGGCCTACATCATTGAGGAAATTTAGTCGCTCGCGAATTTCTTTTAGAATGCGTTCGGCTATTTGGAGCTGCTTATCAGTTAGGTGAGGGGGGAGGTCACTTGCCCATTTCAAACCCTCATTGATAGACATTTCAGCAATGTCACCAATATGCTGATCATTAATTTTAACGGCAAGTGCCTGAGGTTTTAATCTTGCACCACCACAATGGGCGCAGGGTTGGGCTGATTGGTATTTTGAAAGTTCTTCTCTTACCCAATTGGATTCTGTTTCGCGCCAGCGGCGATCAATGTTGTTGATCACACCTTCGAACGGTTTTTTTGTTTTAAAACTTCTAGTCCCATCTTCATATTTAAAGGTGATTTCTTCATCACCTGAGCCATAGAGAATGGTTGATTGTATCTCTTTGCTTAAGCTTTCCCAGGAGTTTGTCATGGGGACTTTGTAATGCTTAGAAATGGCTTCTAGAGTTTGAGCGTAATAGGGAGATGTGTTGCCGGTTTTGGCCCAGGGTTGGATGGCGCCGTCTTTTAAACTGAGTTTTGGATTGGGTATTACTAGATCGGCTTCGAATTTTAATTGTGTGCCTAGGCCATCGCATTTTGGGCAGGCGCCAAAGGGATTATTAAAAGAAAAGAGCCGTGGTTCTATTTCTTCAATTGTAAAACCTGACTCAGGGCATGCAAAATTTGCGGAGAAAACTAAACGTTCTTGATCTTCTTGCTTTTTGTCAGGATCTGCCAATTCGAGAATGCTAAGCCCGTCTGCTAGTTCTAGAGCTGTTTCTAAACTATCTGCTAGTCTGGAGGCAATGTCGGCCCGCACAATGATGCGATCAACGACTACGTCTATGTCGTGTTTGTATTTTTTATCGAGAGCTGGAACTTCAGCTATTTCGTAAAATTGGCCGTCTACTTTAACGCGGCCGAAGCCTTTTTTCATTAGCTCTGCGAATTCTTTTTTATATTCACCTTTGCGGCCACGAATGATGGGAGCGAGGAGGTAGGCTCTGGTTCCTTCGGGCAGGTCCATGATTTGGTCTACCATTTGAGTGACGGTTTGACTGGAAATAGGAAGGCCTGTTGTTGGTGAATAAGGGATGCCTATACGCGCAAAAAGAAGACGGAGATAATCATAAATTTCTGTGACAGTACCAACGGTTGAACGCGGGTTTTTGGATGTTGTTTTTTGTTCAATTGATATGGCAGGAGAGAGGCCTTCAATTGCATCAACATCTGGCTTTTGCATCATTTCCAGAAATTGGCGAGCATAAGCAGAGAGGCTTTCTACATAACGGCGTTGGCCTTCAGCATAGATAGTATCAAAAGCAAGAGATGATTTTCCAGAGCCTGAAGGGCCTGTGAATACAATGAGTTTTTCACGGGGCAACTCAACTGTCACATTTTTTAGATTATGTTCGCGAGCGCCGCGAACAGTTATAAATTTTGACATTCTTAATGCTCCTTCGGTTGCCCACTAGCAACCGTCGCGTTAATACTCATCTTTTTCTCTCACGGCTATTCCACGAGCTAGAGCTCGTGGGCCTACGAGGTGCGGCGCAACGCGCTGGGCAACGCTGGCGCTTCGCAATGTCCTGACGCTGAAGTGGCGTCACTCCTCCTACGTACAGATAGTTTTTTGTTTTAGTTATCTTTCTTTAGGAGCTTTTAGGTTTCTTAGTAGGAAATTACCTTATTAATAAAAGCTACTTTAGGATTAATGTCCCATCAGTTGGTTTTTTTAATCTCCTGACTTGTTTAATGCAAGCCGTCTTTTTGGAAATTGCGATATATCCTGTTTCAATCATTTTTTTTCATGAGCCAACTGAGCACTGTTCAATTATTTTAGGAGTTATTTCTAAGGTAATTAAGAGTTTTACCTGGCCATTAAAGGGGCGCAGGTCTTTAATTTCATTGGATTTTTGTTATTTTAGAGCGTCACTCAAAATACACAGTAATAAATAGAAATAAATGAGGATATTCTCTTTTTCATTTGGATCAGCTAAAGTGCCGTCTTAGAGTTGCTTAAGAGTCATGAGTTAGTGGTGTGGGAGTTTGGTATCGTGAATACTGGTCATATAAAGCCTGTAGGGGATGAAACTTTAAAAGGAACAGCGCGTACTTTGCTCATGTCCGTTAATGAGGCGAGTGTTGCTGCTCGAAATGGCTGGTTGTTTTTTCTAGCACTGTTGGCGTATTTATTCATCGCTGCTGCTAGTGTTTCTCACAAGGATTTATTATTAAACGCGCCGGTTGTTTTGCCCTTTCTTGGAATTGCCTTAAGGCTTGATAGTTTCTTCTTGTTTGGGCCATTGGTGTTGCTCTTTGTGCATTTTGGCTTGCTTGTTCAGCATGTTTTGCTTTCTCGTAAGATTATCGAACTGGATGATATTCTGATTGAGGATGAGAGTTGGCGGGGAAAAAGAAGACATCCACTGCGTTTAGAGCTGCATAGTTATTTTTATACGCAAGCTCTGGCCGGTTCCAACCGAAGCGCTGTTTTTGCCATGTTTTTGCATGGGATGGTTTGGTTGTCTCTTGTCTTGTTACCTGTGTTTCTCATTCTTTATTTTCAGGTGACGTTCCTTCCCTATCATAATGAGGGAATTACCTGGGCGCATCGTATTTTCTTCATGGTTGAAATTATTATATTGCTTGGAGTTGGCATTTTCTTGCGCAAACCGAATGCTAATTTTTGGCAAGCTTTGGCTCGGACGAGCACGCAAAATGCTACTAACTTCTATGTTACTCTTGTAGCTGTGTTGTTTGGTTTGTTTTTCTCAGTTTGTGTGGCGACTTTCCCAGATGAGTGGATTGACCGGCAATTGAGCACGTTTGATGGCTTTACTAAAACAGTTATTTCAAAAGCCAGAAATAAAAAAGATGCCGCAATTGAATCTAATATATTCACACCGACGGCTTATTTTTTCTCAAATACAGGCTTTACAGCTTCAGGCTTTAATAATTTGTTTCATCGTAATTTAATTGTTGTTGATGAAGACCTTGTCTCTAGTGAGGATTCTGTTTCAGAAGATGTGACGATATCTTTGCGGGGAAGAAATTTGCGTTATGCCGATTTAAGCCGTTCGGATTTACAGGGCGCTGATTTTACCAACACATTACTTGGTCACGCCAAGCTGGTTGGAACGGTTTTGAAAAAAGCTAAATTTGGCTGTACAGAGCTACAAGAAGAAGATTTGGCGAATGCCACGATTGAGGGTTATCAAAAGCGTGGCTGTGCTCAACTTGGCCATGCTGACTTTTCATCTGCTGATTTAAGAGCCGCTGACTTTAGGTCGACTTATTCCAATAAAGCTAAATTTAACAATGCATTGCTTGATGGAGCGCGATTTGATTGGGCTATTTTATCTCGTAGTTCTTTTGAATCAGCAAAAGGTGGGCAAGCTTCTTTTGTCAATGCTGTAATGCCAGAGAGTAATTTCTTTGGTGCGCAAATGCAGGGAGCTGATTTTTCTGGGGCAATTGCACTGGGAAGTAATTTTGGTAATGCAAATTTGCATGGTACTATTTTTTCCCTGGCTCAATTACAAGGGGTTTCTTTTGAAACGGCTCAGCTTAACGTTTCTGACTTAACTCTTGCAGACCTTTTTGGGACTAATTTTACGGATGCGGAGATTGGCGGCGCTGATTTTTCTTCATCTGAAGTTTGGGGGCCATTGCCGCCAACAATTGATGCTACTGCTCCTGTATATTTTGCGAATATGAATGTTGAACCACCTAGTGATGTGGCGATTAAGGCTTTGAAGAAGACTTTGACTAAAAAAATTAGCAAAGATCTTAAAGATAAAATGAATGAACTTTTATCGAAGAAGAGCATTAATGCATGGAAACAGAGCAAAGATTTTAAGGCCTGGTCTGGTTTTAAAAGCCAATTTGAACAAGCTGATCAGGCTTCTTTTCAAAAGGCTTATACTGACTTTGTGATTAATGTTGCTTGCCAGAATGCTCGTGTGAGTATGGAGACAACGGCTGGGATCATTGTGCGTGTGGCAAAGCCAAACTTCTCTGGAGACATTGAAAGCTTTTTGAAGAAGATGCGGTCACCTGAGTGTGGTGTGTTTAATTTGATCAAGCCTTCCTTACAAGAGAAGCTATTGTTTGAGGTGCACCGCCGCCGCCGGGATGGATTTTAGGGGGATGTTTTTATTTATGAGAAGATTGGGTTTGCCTCAGTTGTAATTCATATTTTGTCTAAACGATTTTAAGTTAAAAAAAGCCCGTCATTCAATTGAATGATGGGCTTTTTATTTTGTTGAGGATTGTAAAATCTTTTATAGCGGAATGTGATAATCAAATATTATTCTGATCATGACCCACATATAAGCACCTACTATTGGATAGAAAGTGATACCGAAACCTAATGCTCTGGTGAACTTGTCTTTGTGGTAGCCAATCCAGAAAATTAGTCGGCCAACAACAAAGAGTGATGCGAGTAGAATTGTACTGATAGATTCGTCAGCTGGTGAATAATAAACAATAGCACTGTGAACAAAGAAAAATAGAAGAGTTTGCTCAATTGTGTTTGCTAGGAAGCGTTTATTAATATCAGCTGGTGTGTCTGTTCTTAGTTTTTGCCCAATCACGTTTCTTGGGTCTAACCTTTGGAAGGCAATTGATGTAATGCCCATTAATAGAGGTAGAGTTACAAACACCATCACTCGCATCAAAAATGCTAGACGGTCTGGATATGTGTCCCAGCTTTCTGGTGTGTAGTGTAGTGTATGTTTGCCAATGAGAAACCAGATGGCGCAAAAGATGCCTGTGATGGCCGCTATCTGTAAGAACCTTTTTTGATCCTTATGTAGCGGGCGGCCCTGGCGTGAGAAACGCTCCAGGCGAGCTTCCATTGACTGATTTATTGAGAATTCGGATTTCATTACGCTGTTACTTTTTTCTGTTTTCATTATTTTAGGTTTCACTTAAACAGGCTTCTTTTAATATTTTCTCGTCTGACTTAGAGAGTATTATTTAAAAGTTGTTCAGGTATGTGATTTAAATCACATCGCATGAACTTGACCGGTAAGTATGTCCCGTTAGGGTCATTCAACTGATTCTTTTGTTTAAAATGTGCCTTTTAACTCTGTCTTTATAATTTTTAATAAAATGCGCTTAAATAGTTTCCTTCATGCTTCATTGCAAAAAGCTTTGAATATAAAGGCAGCTATATAAGCCCTTACTATAAACTCCAGTGCCACATTTTATATTTTCAGACTTAACAATTTATCGGACAATTTAACATGATTGGTTGGTAAATTGGTATGTCTTCTAATTGTTAGCTTAACAAGAAGACTCTAATCTTTGGGTAACGAATTAAAAAATATCTGTCAAAGAAAGTTGAACGGTATGGGTTAATTGTACCATGGAATGAGACAATTTAGAGACATAAATCTCATGATGTGAGAACAATTTGAGAACATAATTGGAACGTAAGGTGTCAATAAGCGTTGTTTTATGGATTTGTGACGTTTTTGGATATGAGAAACAGTTAGAATTTTGTTTACCGTCTTACTAAGAAGTTTCATGATTTATCTCAATTAGGCATTTTGAGGCTTAGCTAAGAGCCAAAAAGATGAAAATTTTCGATGAATTTGA
>JAJFHW010000085.1 GCA_021775385.1 Hyphomicrobiales bacterium
TTTTAACCTTACGGTTTCGTCTCATTATTTCTTTCCATTTTCTTCTGGATATTTTAACCGGACTGTCCAGTCATGTTCATTCTTCGTATCTATTTCAAAAAATCCAGTGCGCTTATAGCCGCGCTTTACACAATCTTTCACGCCAAAAACGGTGAAAGCTTTATCAACCGTGCACATTGTGTCTTTGCCAGACCATTCACCGCCACGGTCATAGTCAACTGCGTGGATGTAATAATAGCGGGCGATCAACTTGCCTTTGAGCAAAACTTCGCATGTATTTGAGGCGACATTCCACCAACCTTCAGTGGCCCAGCGGCTTTTATCTCTATAACCAATAGCAACGCCGACTCGGCTTGATGTGGTATTACAGAGCTTTAATTCAGCTTTTGCAGGTGCTATTGAGAGCAACTGAGAGGCTGTAAGCATGCTTGCAACGATAAGTGAAATGAATAGAGGGCGGTTTATAGCAAATAATCTTATGCATTTTTGATACTGATTACTTACGTGCATTTGATCGATCATTTGTTATTAATTCTGCTCTATGATTTAGGTCTATAATGTAAGTCTGCGATTTAAATTTTAAGTCGTTTGAATATCCAGCCTACTGACATTTCTATTCTATTTGTAGCTGGCAATCTCATTATTGTCTGGTTTTATGATATCTATTCGACAATTTTATAGAGAACTTTCATTTTTTAAATGAAAATATGCCCGTTTTCACCTAATTAACACGACATTGAGCTAAGTGCCTAGATATTTTTATCTTTATTGCCCTGTTCCAGATATAACTTACGACTTTTTGGCGGCTAAACTTGTCGTAATTTTGTTATTTTTGATTTATGTTCAGCCTTTGTAGAAAATAATCAATATTTGCAGAATGAAAAATATGTCAGTTTCATCTTCTTTTGTTTCGTCTTCCCTTGCTTCGTCTGGCTCCTTACAAACAGCAGGTTGCACTTCTCAATTCGTGCCCTTTAAGCACTTAAAAGGTGAAATGAAGTTAGGTTTACTCATTTTAGCTGACCATGCCTCGGCTAATTTACCTGATGAGTACGGCTCTCTTGGATTAGCAAGCGAAGAATTTTCACGCCATATTGCCTATGACATCGGCATTGAAGCTGTCGCCACGGGCCTGCATCACGCCTTGAATGTACCTGTGGTGATGTCTCAATTTTCTCGCCTGCTCATTGATCCAAACCGGGGTGAAGATGACCCGACTTTGGTCATGCGTATTTCTGATGGTGCGTTGATTGCTGGCAATGCTCAAATAGACGAAACTGAAGTTGAACGCCGTAAAGCCCTTTATTACAAGCCTTATCATCAAGCGATATCAGACCAGATCGATCAATTTTTAGCGGCCGATATATGCCCCATCATTTTATCTCTGCATAGTTTTACAGATAATTGGCGCGGCACACCTCGCCCCTGGCACGGGGGAATCTTGTGGGACCAGGATAATCGCTTCGTGCAGCCGTTACTCTCAGCTCTTCAATCAGAAGATCATTTGCACATTGGAGATAACGAACCCTACACCGGCATGCTTAAAGGGGATTGCATGTATCGCCATGGAACGAGCCGTGGCCTTGCTCATGCTTTAATTGAAATTCGACAAGATTTGATTACTTATAGTGAGGGCCAAAATGAATGGATTGATCGTTTGGCGCGCCATCTTACCGCACTGCTTTCAAACGAAGAGCTTATTGCGCCTTGCCGCGACCTTGTATATTTTGGCTCTTATGCTGACAAAAGTGCTAAAACGTAGCTGAATAGTAATAACTCTAGATACTAAAATAAATAAAGGACACTGGTTGTAATGAGCAAGATTGATGAACCAACTCAAATCGAATTAGAAGCAGCAGCGTTTCGCCGTTTGGTGAGCCATTTGCAAGACCGTCCTGATATACAAAATATAGACATGATGAACCTCGCGAATTTTTGTCGGAACTGCTTATCAAATTGGTACAAAGATGCTGCAAGTGAAAAAGGCATTGAGCTTTCAAAAAAAGAAGCCCGGGAAATCGTCTATGGCATGCCTTATGATGAATGGAAGGCAAAGCACCAAACTGAAGCAACTGCTGAGCAAACTGAGAAATACAAGAATATAAAGCATTAATTCTCTCACGGGCTATTGCTTTTTAGTGGTGCTTCAGGTTGCCCACAAGCAACCGCACTGCCATCGCAGCAGGCCCTCCGAGAGGCGGTGCTAGGCACCGGGCTGCGCTGGCGCTTCGCCATGTCCTGAAGCCAAAGTGGCTTCACTCCTTCTTCGTATAGGTCATTTTTGATTTGGCCTCACGGGTTATCGGGCTGTCATCCGACCCTCCGATAGGTATGCAATATTTTTGCTCTCCCTTCGGGAAGCAAATGCGTGGGCCTTCGGCTTTTTTCGTCTTCATCTGATTGTTAGTTTTTCTAACTCAATTGTGATCACCCAGATTAACCATCTACTTTTCTGCAATTCAGATTGCACACTATGCAACCGAGATGGTCGACCTGATAATATCTTTTGGGCCGGGGATGGCGTTTTTTTGAGGGTGCCATTTGCCGTTTTCTTCTAATTTTTCATATTCCTTAAAGCACGTTGGTAGGCCATCGGCTTGCCAGAAGTCGGGGTTGTCCATTAGGTGCATGTGTAGATGCGGCATTGTTGAATTGCCGGTGTGACCGACACGGCCCACTACTTGTCCCTCTTCGATTTCGTCACCTTCTTTTACTATAACACTCTTTGGGGTGAGGTGGGCGAGGAAGCAAGAGGCGTCTTTTCCTTCAATCACTATATAATTGCCGGCGACATGTCTGAAGTCTTTTTTCAACTCTTCGTCTGAGACATGCATAGGGAATGTCATGGCTCTCCAAAGATCTTTGGGTGTGGCTTTGGTTCGCTCAGGCCAGCCATCTTTGGCTTCTATTATTTTTCCTGCAATGGGAGCGAGGATTTCTTCGCCCCGCCCTATGGTCTCATCGAGGCTGATACCGCCGCCGAGCCAATAGCGAACGCCTGTCCAGTATTTTTCAGCAAGTTCCAAATCTTCGCGTTTGACAAAATCATAAGCAAAGCGCTGGCCGAACATGTCTGTCCCGTGAGAGGGGATGGTTTTGCCGGGTGTGTTAGGGACACGCCACTCGCCTTTTAGGGGGAACAGCACAGGGATTGGAGACTGGTCATCATATTTGCTCATGGGTATAGACCTTTACATATGAAACTTGATGATTTGGGATTTAGTCTTTTGTTTGGGCGGATCTTATGTTTGGGCTAGTCTGACTAATTCATTGCGGACATCTGTGGCGGTGGAGCAGAGGGTGTCGAAACGTAGTCTTGCGGTTTTGTCTCCGGCGATGAGGTCTACACCTTCTGGGTCGCAGGCGGAGATTGTCCACTTTGCTGGCTCTTTGCCGCATAGGTTCTCGGCGTAGTGCTGGATGGCATCTAGGTGGTCTTCATTCATATGTGTGACGATGCGGTTTTCAACCGGGGCTAATTCGTTGGCTGCGGTAACACCCAATAGCAGCTCTTCTCTTGTGAACTCGTAAGCTTTGCCGAAGCCGGCATTCATTGAGGCGCGCTCGACTTTCATTTTGTAAATGAAGAAATCTGGCAAGGCTTTATACAGCTCAGCTTTTGGGTGGCGGTTGATGTATCTGGTGCGCAAGTGTGTTTCGAGCTCTGGGTTTTTCTCTTTATCGACACGCTCTGTTTGGCCGATGACGGTTATGCGTGGGTGGGCAAGCGCATCGCCTTTGCCGGGCTCGCCGAGCAGCAAGGCGGTGCGGGGGTCTTGTTTGATGGCTTTGGTGTGGGTGGATAAATCTGACATGAGAAACACGGGCTCGCCTTGCATGGTCAGAACGCAATTTGTGCGCGAGACGAACGGATAGCCAGTGTCTGGTTCC
>JAJFHW010000086.1 GCA_021775385.1 Hyphomicrobiales bacterium
AACTTTCCTTACGACTTATAAGGTGTCTGGATAAATCGATGCAAGAAAAACGGTAGAATACAGGTTTAGCTTTTTATTGCAAATGTGTGAGAAGAGACGTAAGTGAATGAAAATGCTAAGTTCGATGCAGGGGTGATAGTCTCTCAGGTTATTAGGTTTTTATAATAACTGGCATCTACCGAAGACTATATTGATTATATAAAAAAATTGATTGTTTTAAAGAAAAACAAAAATTAACAGTCATTAAAATTAGATTCTTGCTAGACTGCAAAACGGTAGCTTAATATATATGTATATTGATAAGCGAAAAACTTTTTAATGCTCCAATCATTTACATTGGATATGAATTAACAAATTATTTGATAATTTTTCTTGGTTTCAAAATGGCAAGAATGAGAGAATGCACGTATGGATGATAAAATTTATCCAACATACAAAATCGCGAAACTTGCTGCTATTTTAGAAGAGCAGGGTGTTTGTGTTGATACGTTCTTGGATGGTACAAATCTTAATAGAAATGATATTCTCACTAATAGTATTTGTATCTCTCAAAGGCAATTAATTGCGGCTTACCGTAATGCTATATTATTATCAAAAGATTGTGGTATTGGACTCTTGGCGGGGAACCGTCTTGGAGTAACGGATTATGGTCTCTACGGGTATGCATTAATTTCTTCTGCTACTCTTCGTGAAGCGTTATTGTTTTCAATTAAATACCATCAGATGGCAACACCAACAGTGCGCATGTCTCTGCTTATTAATGATGAAACTGGTATATCTGCCTTTCGTATGGAAGACCTGATAAAGATAGATAGTCTCTATCAGTTTAATCTCGAATTACAATTTGGTTTGGTATTTTCTCTGTTTAAAGAAATGGCTGGACCGGAATTTCGGTTTATGGAGGTTTGTGCAAAATTTGATAAAGCTGAATATTACGAGACTTATGCTGAATTATTTGATTGTAAGATTTCTTTTAATCAACCTTATAACGAACTAAAATTTAGTTCAGATTGGTTAGATAAACCCCTCTTAAGAGCAAACTCAATAACGGCTGAAGTCACTAAAGAACTATGTGATCAGACTTTAATTGAAATGCGTTCCAAAGAAGGAATGACAGGGGATGTATATAGGGTAATTTCCAGTAATATCAGAGGTTTTGGTCAAGAGGAAGATGTTGCCAGTTATTTAAATATTTCTTCAAGGACTTTACGCCGAAAACTATTAGCGGAGGAAACGTCATTCCAAAAAATCCTAAATGATGTCCGATCCCAAATGGCTATTGAGTATTTGCAAAATTCTGATTTTTCAATTGAGGAAATTGCCGATCGTCTAGGTTTCAGTGATGCTACAAACTTCAGACATGCCTTTAAAAAATGGACGGGAAGAACGGCTGGTTCCTATCAAACCTAATATTATTAGCGAGTTTAACTGAAAACATTAATGATTAAGCTTTTGGCGTTTGGCCAAAATGAACATTTATTTGTCCCTTATAAACCTAGGCAATTGTCGCTCCCTCTTTAGTATTTGATAGTGGTGGAGGGTACTACACATTTTTGATTTGGAATTTATAAGTTGAAATTTAGTGTGTATTAGCCCCCCCATCTAGGAACTATCAAATTGGGGGACGGAAATGTCTAATATAAAAAATATAAAACACAAACTACAGGTATTTATCTTATATCTGTTTCTTCTACTAAGTTTTGTAGGTTTTTCGGGGAGCAGTATCGCTTATGCAGAAGGCGTTGATAGTCAGTTTCAAGCCGGTGACTGGCTGCTTCGGATGCGAGCGACACTACTGGTCCCAGAGGATGGGGCAGATAATGTTGATGTGGCGGGGATTGCAAGTTTTCAGAATGAAGTTGTGGATGTTAAGAATAGTTTTTTACCAGAACTAGATATTACTTACTTTCTAAATGAGAATTTAGCTGTCGAAGTAATCTGTTGTGCTGCATATTTGCGCGCGCATGCGTCAGGTGATTTAGCAGCAGCTATACCAGGGCTTGGGTTAAGTGGTACTGAAGTTGCTGAAACGTGGGCTCTTCCTGCTACGATTATGTTTCAATATCATTTCAATCTGAATAGTAAAATAAAACCTTATGTAGGTGTTGGGCCAACTTATGTCCTTTTCCTTGGTGAAGAAGTTGGAAGCGCTCTTAAGCCCATCGCAACTGATCTCAAGCTGGAGGATAGCTGGGGGTTTACTTTGCAGGCTGGTGTTGATGCTAACATCGGTGGAAACTGGTTTCTTAATCTTGATGCTAAATATATGCATGTT
The DNA here is from genome assembly GCA_021775385.1 of Hyphomicrobiales bacterium. Classification (GTDB taxonomy): domain Bacteria; phylum Pseudomonadota; class Alphaproteobacteria; order Rhizobiales; family HXMU1428-3; genus HXMU1428-3. The sequence continues at coordinate 2,276 of JAJFHW010000086.1, forward strand.
GAGGTGGACGCTAAATGGAGTACCCCAGGTGTCGGGAATGGTTCTATAGAAGCAACTAACTTGAGGTTGAATCCTTGGGTATTAAGTGTTGGTCTGGGATATCGTTTTTAGACTTTCTTCTGGACGTTTAATTCAACAATTAACCTAATAAGATAAAACCCCTTTTTGGGGTTTTGTCGTTTTAGCAGACCGTAATTTTTTATTGTCCTATAATCACATATAATTGGCCTTAAACAACGTTGAGAAAATGGCTGTTTTTTTCTTTAATAAAAATTAAGGGGAGCTCTCTTTTTTCTTTAGAAAAGTTGGAAGAGTTGCTCAGTGAATAAAAACATGATGGTCAATTTTACAAAAAACTTGGCTTAACATTCTCAAAAGAGGTTCACATGAGTTTTGAATTTTCAACATTATCTAAAGAAGTGCTCGAGCAAGTTGTACGCGATCCTCGTGTTAAAAAATTAGCCGCAATACCAGTTTTTGCGCCACTGCAAATAAGTTTGCTGGCATTGGTTTATGGAGTGTTTTTCCTATCTAGTTATTTATATTTAACCGAACAACTGCCATTAATTGCTATGATAGCTATAAATGGTATAGCCATCTATATCTCCTTTACACCGCTTCATGATGCAACGCACCGTACGGTTTCCAGTAATTCTTTTATCAATGATTTTCTAGGTACCATTGCGTGCTTTCCTTTTCTACCAGGTGTTACTACCCGCATTTATCGTTATTTGCATCTAGAACATCATAGGTTCTCAGGTGATGTCGAAAAAGATCCTGATGAACCATTTGTATCTACCCATTCCATTTTTTTACCGTTTGTACTTGCTTTTCCTGATGTCTTATGGACTATTTGGTACCTTAAACATATGTTTGAACGGCCCATTTCGGAACGACTTGAGTTCATTGCTGGCCTGTCATTCTATGTAGCCTGGCATGTAATCTGGCTCACTTCGCCTTATGCATGGGAGTTTTTTCTTATATGGATGATACCGCAAAGAATTGGTATGTTTTTGGTTACTTATTTCTTTGCACATATTCAGCATCCTGAAGAAGTTTTATGGGAAGAAGCACCTTTTCAAGCAACTGTCTTCATTCGTACAAACTTCTTTGCTCGGTTTGTTATGTTGGGGCAGACTATACATTGCCTTCACCACCTGATGCCAAATATCCCTTTCTATCGATATCAAAAAGCCTGGAATGTTGGTAAAAATTTATTCGAAAAGCAAAATGTTCCAGTCCGAACACTATTTACTCCAGTCGATAATTTAATTTTACCTAACCAAGATGCGCCTCTGCTCATTGATGGAGTGGTTGAAAGTATTACTGATGTAGGGACTGGCTTGAAGGCGTTTAAAATCTTACCGCATCCGTCGAGCAGTGTTGGTTTTCCACCTTTTGAAGCCGGAGCGCACATTGATGTGCATATTGAAGATGGTGTGACCCGTCAGTATTCAATTTGTAATGACC
>JAJFHW010000087.1 GCA_021775385.1 Hyphomicrobiales bacterium
TTCACAGGCATTTTGTTGATCATTTGTTCGCGAAGTTTGTTTTCTTTTTCTGCCATGACTTTATCAGTTACTACTGACCATGATAGAACGGGCCCCACGTATTTACCATTTTCGTAAATTGCTTCGACGTGAAGATCTAGAAATTCTTCACCAACTTTAATCTGTGTTGTGTGAGGAAGGTTATTTGGGTTTCTGAGCATTTCTCTTTGGTGTTCAGGATTTTTGTGAAAAATGTCAATGGATTGACCTAAGATATCTTCTGCTTTGCAGGGGAGGACATGCTCAATCTTCTTTAGGTTTTCAATTGTGGATTTGTTTACATAGATAATTTTGAAATCTTGAAGTTCACATCTCATAATAGATAAGGGAAGTGTTTCGACGATTGATTCAAATACTTTATTGGAATTGCCTTTGAATTTTTTTGACAAATATTTCATCTTAATTTTCCCTCAGAATATGATGCGATGTTATTTCTCATTTTCTTTATTCACTCACTTTTAATGAGTGCTGAGCTACCTCTTAAATAGCCTGTTTGTATTAATCCTTAAATTTTTATGGTAAATTTTTAGTAAACTTTTTCAATCAGAGGTTTTGATTGTTAAATGATAATACACTTCATTGGTGCGTTTCTATTCATTGTTTTTACTTTTAGGTTGTTTTTAGTTGCGTAATGGCAACTGTGTTGCCTCTTTCATACATTCTCCACAGACTGGCCTTTTTGTTGCCTCCAAATTTTTTGATCTTACTTAAAGATGAAAAATAAGTTTCTTTTTAGGAGTAAATAATGAGGTCCAAGAGTGACCAATCGTTGAATGTGCGGCGTGATAAAGAGGCTTTGAAGCCAAAGCTTATTGATACAGAGATACAAGATACTGAACTTAAGACTAGATATGAGGATGATGCGGGACTTCAAAAAGATGGTTTGCATTTTGTCTTTGATAAAGCTTTAGGACACCGGTTTGACTTTGGGTTGTATCCGGGCAATTTTCTTTTGGGACGGCAGCATATCCTTCCTCAAGCTTCAGGTGATATTATGGAGATTGGGGTTAGGCGGGGTCGTAATTTACCTTATTATAAGTCTCAAAAGGTTCGCTCTTTTATTGGAGTTGATCATTCTCCGAATGTTCGCCAGATTTGCCAAATGGCTGAGAAAGTAAATTTCCCTGTTGAGGTTGTTACCTCGATGCCTGATGCTCTTTCTTTGCCTAGCGAAAGTATGGATTGTGTTGTTAGTACTTATACTCTTTGCTCCGTAAACCACCCTCAACAAGTTATTAGTGAAATCTGGCGTGTTTTGCGACCTGGGGGAATGCTTTTGTTTTGTGAGCAAGGGCGGCATCCATCTCGCCATGTTGCGTTTTTACAAGATAAGTTAACGCCATTATGGCGGCGTTTTTCATTTGGGAGATCTTTAAATAGAAATATGTTTCGGCTTATTTCTGCTGCTGGATTTAAAATGGATTTCTTTGAAATGGATCGCTTACCGCTTAAACCTCTTATTCTTGGCTATCACTATGCTGGTATTGCCGTAAAACCTTAAAAAGAAATTTGAAGATTTAAAGAGAGAGGTTTTTCTCTCTCGCTCACGTTTATTTCAAGCGCTTTTTTGTGGCACTTCAGTTGACCACTAGCAACCGTGCTAGCGCTTGAGCCTACGAAGGTGCGGCGCTTGTACCGGGTAGCTTACGCTGCCATGTCCCATTGCCCGTATAGGGCAATGCTCCTTCTTTGTATGGCTTTTTTTTATTAATCTTTAGAAGATTTCACCTTTTAATGAATCCACTTTAGGGCGAAACGTTGTAGCTTGATTTTTTATTCGTCTTTAAAATTGATTTTGAATTTTGTACAATATTTGAAATCGATTTTACTGCTGTTTTTAATGCTGGCCGTGCGCGTTTTAAATATGCCTCTTCATATAGGCGTCCCTTTACGCTTGTGCTGTAAGCAAAGTCATAGACAGGAACTGACTGTTCGGTCCATTCATATTTATATGGATCGCCTGGCGCAAAGAGATCTATTGTTTTGACGCCCTTTTCAATTAGAGCTGCAATTGTATCTTGCATTTGTAGGCTGCCGGGGCTGTGGGCGATGTAGGCTTGGTCGTAGACGCCTAGATGCGCTCCATAATAATTTTTTACCAAAATTCCGATTTCTATTGCCGCTGGATGATTATCAACGCAAAGCTCAGAGACTTTAATATTTGCTGAGTGATTATTTTCTTTAGTAGCAGCATCGAAAAATTTATCTATGACTGTACTGCTGAAAGCTGGAGAAAACGTTTTGGTGGTTTTCAACCAATCACGTTTGAGATTGACTGCATGACAAGCTGCTCTGTTCGCATCTTTGCCTTCATCTAACAGATTAAATGTTAGGGGACCTTTTTCTTCTAATTTGCGTCTATGGCGCCTTTTGGCTTTGCGACTGCGCTGTGAGTATCTTTTATTAAACTCCGTGAAATTTTCATCGCCTCTTACTTCAATATAAGGTGCGGCTGTTTCGTCTAATATGGTCGCATTGTACATTTCTAACAAAGGCGTGACAGCCGCGTCAAAACGGGTTTTTCTCAAGTGAAATAAATCTGGTTTAATAGTTTCGTTTATATAATTGAAACCAGCTTTTAACCAGTGAAGGTTTTGGCCATTCTCTTTGATTAGGATGTCACCATATTGACTGACAGGTTCACCAATCCATTTTAAGATTTTGAGACCAAGTTTTTGATCTAAAATTAGCGGGGCGACCAGGACTAACTCATCGTCGATTTTGCCCGTTAAGATGACCATGTTTCTTGGGCATAATTCGAATTGGTTGATCCAATGCCAAATCCAATTATATGTTTGAAAGAGTTGAGTACCTGTTCCGTGAGCTTCGAAAAGCTCATTCCATTCTTGTTTTAGGCCATCGAATTCTTTGGCTGTTTGTATGATGGAAAAAGATGGAGTGATTATATCATCATTAGCTGGCGCTGTTTTAAGCGTCGCTGTTACAAGTGGCGATGTATCGGCCTCTGTTTCTGGCGATTGATCGCTTGGGGACGTCATAACTCATTTACTCCATACATACTTTAGTTCGGTGCTTCCTTTAATTCAGTAATTTTACTAAACGTCGCCAGGGAAACCATAGTTTACTCCCTATTTTAAAGGGAGTTCGGTTTTTCTTCAACTCAACGAGGATGCGGTATTTTAGACTTTTTAGCGCTACTTCGCTAGCTTATAGCAAGAAGCTATAGCGCTTTAGTTGTGTCTTGTTTTGTCGTTGTTTGGAGGATAGCACTGAAAGAATAAAATTTTCTTTATTTAGGCTATATTTTTAAAGAGTTTTATCAGGATATGACACTTGAGTAGAAGTCAATCTCATATGGGCTCATTAGTGTTAATTGCTCTAGATTGCTGCTTGGCGGCGTAAATTCTTGAAATGATTGGTAATTTGACATTACGTTTTTGTGTGAATTGGCGATAATAACCAGATAAATTTGCCTTGGAGTTTGGCCAAAAGATTGACTTAAATTCTCCATGACTTGCATCAGCCAGCTTGAGGATTGTGGGTTGAATATGTGTACAACCAATGGGGCTACGGGCCATTCTACCAGCCGAAAATCACTAGTAATTAGCTCAACCTGGCGCTGTCTCATGAATGTTCTAGGGTATTGTGCTATATTTATT
>JAJFHW010000088.1 GCA_021775385.1 Hyphomicrobiales bacterium
TCTCTCATCAACCAAGTGGAATTCTTGGTTTGTACCAGGGCGAGAAATATCACCTGCATAATATACTTCATCCCCTTTTTTAAAAAGACTAACAGAAGAGCCAACCGCTTTAACAATACCGGCCGCATCATAGCCAATGATACGAGGTGTTTCTTCAACAATATCTTTAGATGTTCGTACTTTTGTATCAACGGGATTAACAGAAATAGCTTTAACCTCTACCAAAATATCTTGTTCAACTGGAGTAGGGGCTTCTAGTTTTAGGTCAAGAAAGGAGTTTGAGTCTTCAATAGGGAGGTAATGTGTAAATCCAACAGCTTTCATAATTTGCTTCCTTAAAATCTAACCAGTTCCTAGAATTTTTATTGGCAAGTGGGCTGAACACAATGCCAATGTCTGAGTATCTCAGGGGGCTACGATATATGTTAGTAGCAATATAGAGTGCATCAACAAAAAGGATAATAGGGTTGTTTTGGTAATGACTATTTGGTAAAATGGGATAATGAGTTTGGATATAAAATCATTAGAGTTTTTTATTCGCGTCGCTGCGCTGGGTGCAATCGGTAAAGCAGGCATGGAATTCGGCTATTCACCAACAGCAGCCTCACAGCGGATCCAAAATTTAGAACAAGTGCTAGGTGCCAAATTACTAAACAGAACAACCCGGTCAGTGTCTCTCACAAGAGATGGAGAATTGTTTTTAAGTCACGCAAAGAAAATTGTGACAGATGTTACCGATGCTGTAACAGACCTTCAAGGGTCTGGTAAAATTATCAAAGGGGAATTGCGTGTCACAGCCTCCGCTTCATTTGGGCGGCGCTATATCGCTCCATTCATTGGGGAATTTTTAAGGGAACACCCAGAAGTTTCTATCCAGCTAGAATTCAGCGATAGCATGTTTGATATCGTACGCCATGGTTTTGACTTGGCTCTCCGTATTGGCGAGCTTGAGCCCTCAACCTTGCTAGCTAAAAAAATAGCTGAAAGCCCAAGATTACTGGTAGCTTCAAAAGATTATATAAAAAAATATGGCAGGCCCAAAGAAGCAAAAGACTTAAGCACTCATAATTGCCTTCTGTTGGGGGAGATGCGCACTTGGCAAATAAGAAATAAAGCAGGAAAGCTTAATGAGATTAAAGTTTCAGGTAATTTTAGCACTAACTATGGAGAAGCCATTACAGAAGCAGTGTTGTCTGGAGCTGGTATAGCTATGAAATCCAAATGGGATGTATTGGAGCATCTTGAAAACGGATCATTGGTTACCGTATTGCCTGATCATGCTATTGAACCTGAGTGGTGGGTTTGGGCTGTGCGGCCACCGGGTAAGTTTGTCCCCGCTCGGGTGCGGATTTTTATTGAATTTATTGAGGCCAAATTTGCGAAATTACTTGCTTGAAGGTAATCTAAGTTCTTTTTTTGGCTTGAAAAATAAAATAACTAAGCCCAAAGACACGATTGAAATTCCTGACCATTCTAGAGAAGTTGGGTATTCCGCCAATACCGGCATTGCTAACAAAGCAGCGCATGCTGGAACTGTCGAAGAAAAAATTGCCATTGATGTGGGCCCGAGATTGATCGTTGTTACTGCAATTAAGAAAACAGCTAGCACTCCAGGACCAAGTCCTTGGAAAAATGCCTGAAAAAGAATTGTTGGCAAATCAACACTTGCTAATCCGGATGGAAAAAACAGGAACCACAGGGGGAGAAATATCACAGCGTTAGGGATATTTACCAGTGCGAGAACTTCTGTTGGTTTTAGGTCATATTTCTTGATGCCGTAAATATATGTTGAGAGAAAAGCTGATGCTAGAAGAAACAGTAATATACCCTGGACAATATCTCTCCCACCATATGCCATACCAGGAATGCCGAGGATCACCCCACCTGTAATGATGATAGCAATTGCTAGCATTTGATTGCGGCTAGGCAATTCCTTTGTGAAAATAATGGCTAAAAGTGCTGTGAATATTGGCATCGAGCCATTTGCAAATACTCCAGCATAGGCAGCGGATGCTTTGGTTAAACCAATATACATAAGCATAGAATAAACAATGCCCGGCCCGCAAAGTGCCATTAAAAATTTTGCACGAAATGGAAGGTGAGTGGGCCACCAGTTTTTGCAAAAAGGTAGTACTGCGAGACCGGCTACAATTAACCGAAGAGCGGTAATATCATATGTCGTGAGATTTGTTGTTACACCAGCTCGTGAAAAGACTATAAACCCCGACCAAATAAAAATAACGGCCAGGCCACTGAGAATGCCGATTAGTGTCTTTGATATCTGCAGGGGATTATGCCTTATTAAATTGTGCTACGGGCTTATCTTGATTGATAATAAGATTGAGTGTGAAGTCAGCATTTGAATATTAAACTTATCCTTAGATCAATTCCCGAATATATCCTACGTATTTTTATGCGGTCTTTTTAACTCGTCTGTGTTTGTGTAAAATTGGTTCGGTATAACCAGATGGTTGTTTTGCACCTTCAAAAACAAGATCACATGCTGCTTGATAAGCTATGCCATCATAATTGGGTGCCATAGGTGTATATGTTGGGTCTGTAGAATTTTGTTGGTCGACCACAAGAGCCATCTTTTTCATTGTTTGTTGAATTTGTTCTTCATTAACAATGCCATGGTGTAGCCAACTTGCCATGTGCTGGCTGGATATTCTTAATGTCGCTCTATCCTCCATTAAACCTATATTATGAATATCAGGTACTTTTGAGCACCCAACTCCTTGATTTATCCAGCGTACGACATAGCCTAATATGCCTTGAGCATTATTATCTAGCTCGGCCTGAATTTCTTCTGTACTCCAGTTTATATCATTAGCAATAGGTGGTGTTAAAAGGTCATTTATTGATGCAAGCTCTCTCGATTTCAAATCATTTTGCCGAGAGAATACATTCACCTTGTGGTAATGAGTTGCATGAAGTGTTGCAGCTGTAGGCGATGGAACCCAAGCTGTATTGGCACCAGCCATTGGGTGTTCAATTTTTAATTTGAGCATATCTGACATTAAATCAGGCATCGCCCACATCCCCTTACCGATTTGTGCTTTACCGGTAAAACC
>JAJFHW010000089.1 GCA_021775385.1 Hyphomicrobiales bacterium
ACTTCTTCAGAAGTGACATCTCCAGCAACAATGAGAATAGCGTTATTCGGTGCATAATAATTCTTATAATGATTGAGAGCATCATTACGGCTTAATTTTGCCATCTCATGCATCCAGCCAATAACTGGAATGCCATAAGGGTGGGACAAATAAAGAGAAGCACTGATTTGTTCACCTAAAAGAGCGTTAGGGCTGTTTTCAACTCTTGAGCGACGTTCCTCTAAAATCACATCTCTCTCAGTTAAAACATCTTTTTCAAGCAATTTAAGGTTGCTCATCCGATCGGCTTCCATTTCCATAATCATAGGCAAATGTTCTTTGGCCACACGTTGGAAATAAGCCGTCACATCCTGGCTGGTAAAAGCATTATCTTCACCACCATGACGAGCAATAATCTTGGAAAATTCACCTGGAGCAATTTTTGCCGTTCCCTTAAACATTAAATGTTCAAGAAAATGCGCAATCCCTGAAACGCCAGGCGCTTCATCAGCCGCACCAACACGATACCACACCATATGTGTAACAACAGGCGCCCTATGATCTGGAATTACAACCACATCAAGCCCATTTTCCATCTTAAAATAGGTAACTTCAGGCCCGCTAGACACCTTTGTAGCATTTTTTGCGGTTAAAGCTTCTGTGGTAGTTAAAAGTGCGCCCATAGTAAACATCAGTGCCGATACAATTTTTAGAGTTCGGCCCAACCCTTTCGAAACATGCTTCATATTGTCATTCCAAAATTACAAGTTCTTTAAATATAGTTTTTTATTTAAGAAAGAAAAGAGCGGATTTTAACATTCACACCCTTGTGAGAAATTAAATGAGAGAGATCTGAAGGCAAAAAGTAGAAAAGCAACGAAAAAGCTTGCTAAACACCAAGAATTTTATTGATTTTCACCTTCAGGGGCACGGCCAAATCCATCAAATGCTTTTGAAAGTAAGGAACTACATTTAGCAGCTTTATTTTCATCAAAATCAGGGTCTTGCCTATTACGTCCAACATCTGAACAATATTTTTTACGCTCAGCCTCAGCCTGAGAGGCGATGGCTTTACGTTTCAAATCAGGGTCATCAGGCCAATTTTGATCTTGTTGTTGAACAGCAACCCGCTTTCCAGGCTCCGGCAAATGAGCCGCAGGTGGCAAAACCAAACCAGTACGCCGCTTAACTTTAGGATTACTCTTCTTCTTGGTTAAACTACCAGCGATACCAGCAGCTTCAAAAAGTGCACCTTCAAGAACAACATCGTCGGAACTACAAGCGCCAAGAGAAAATACAAGGCCAATTAAAAAAGTTAATTTAAAAAAAAGCTTAGAAAGAACCTTCAAACCGAAAGATCCATTATTAATATGGCAAAATTTTCCCAAATTCAGCATCAATCAGCCCTTTAACACCCTAATATTATTATAGGAATCAACTTACATTTCTAAATTGAATGATAAAATCAAACATCAAAGAAAACAAGCTCTAACCAGTCTATAGTAATCTCTTGTTTCCACTCATAAAAGTCATTTAAGGCCTTTTTGCGATGAATATAGTAAACAGTCATCACAAAAGATTATTGGCTCATATCAGGTCTAGTCTTTGGATCAATAAAAACCAAATGATAAAACAGCAAACCAGCACCTAAAACAATAGCAACATCTGCTATGTTAAAAATATACCAATTATAGCCAAAAGCATGCAACAAAACAAAATCAGCTACAGCCTCATATATCACACGATCCAACGCATTGCCAGCTGCGCCGCCAATAATAAGCCCTATTCCCAAAGCTAAGGTTGGACATAAAGCCCTCGCTAACCAAAAGAAAAAACCAATCATTGCAACAATGGAAAAACCGATCAGTAGCCAGCGCCCTAAATCACTATCTTGCGCCAAAAGCCCATAAGATACACCTTTATTCCACGCCATGGTTAAATCCATAAACGACGTAACGGTTTGAGAACACTGATAAGCTTTTGCAAAATCCAAAGGCTGACAACCCGTTTGAGGCCATAAAATTTGCACAACCCAATATTTAGACAGTTGATCTAGCGCGAATGTAACAAAGGCTATCAGCACACCAAAAGTTGAATAACGGCCCCAAACAGATATCGTCATTAGTAATGTCCTAGCAAAAGATAAACCAAATACGCATCTTTAAAGTCTTATTTCTAGAGTGCGTCAAATTCACGAACAGCTTTTGCATCCCTGGCACTCAGAGCCGGAAACTCAGGATCAGAGCCCACATCCTCCGTCACACGCCAGGAGCGAGCACACTTTTCACCCACAGCTAGTGCCGGCACGACACCAACACCTGCAACATCATCCAATGTAAAAGCATCATCTGGAACGTCTCCTTGAGTTAAAACCGCTCCAGAAGTAATAGCGATCTCAGCCCAGTCTTGGTCTTTTACAATCTCATAAAGATCCGCATCAGCAATGAAAATCTCTGGCGCAGACTCTAAACTAGAACCAATGCGTTTCTCACGCCGCTCAACTTCAAGTGCACCAGTTACAACCCGGCGCACCATCCGTACCTTTTCCCATTTCTCAGCCAATTCAGCATCAGCCCAGTTAGAAGCAACGTCAGGAAAATCTCTAAGATGAACAGAATTCGCATCATCTTGGGTACGAGATTGCCAAACTTCTTCCATAGTAAAAACCAAAATTGGCGCAAGCCAAGCCGTTAAACAATCAAACAATTCACTGAGCACTGCAAGCGACGCACGTCGTGCATGAGACGAGCGTGCTTCGCAATAAAGAGTGTCTTTACGGATATCAAAATAAAATGCAGAAAGCTCAACCGTGCAAAATTGAAAAATAGCATGAAACGCTTTTTTAAATTCATAAGTCTCATATGCCTTGCGAACCAAAGCATCCATCTCAGTTAAACGATGCAACATCACCCGCTCAAGCTCAGGCATGTCCGCATACTCAACCTTGTGAGTGTCATCATAATGATGCAGGTTCCCAAGAAGAAAACGCAACGTGTTACGAAGCTTCCGATAAGACTCAACACTGGTCTTGATCATCTCATCACCAATGCGCTGGTCTTCCCAATAATCGGTAGACGCCACCCAAAGACGCAAAATATCAGCGCCATATTGCTGAATGATTTTTTGCGGCGCAACTGCATTACCAAGAGATTTTGACTGTTTCTTACCATTCGCATCAAGCGTAAAGCCGTGAGTTAAAACCGCTTTATATGGCGCACGTCCACGTGTCCCACAGCTCTCTAACAACGACGATTGGAACCAACCGCGATGCTGGTCAGATCCTTCTAAATAAAGATCCGCCGGAGAGCGCAAACCATCACGATCTTCCAAAACAAACGCATGGGTCGAGCCACTGTCAAACCAAACATCAAGAATATCCATCACTTGATCCCAGTCATTCACATTCTCAACCAGGCCATCAAGATACGCCTCTTTAGAGCCGGCCTCAAACCAGGCATCCGCACCGTTCGCTTCAAAGCTGTCTTCAATGCGTTTGATTAAAGCATCTGAATTCTCAAAGTCAGCACTTGGGATGACAGCACCTGTTTCCTTGTTTGTAAAAATACAAATTGGCACACCCCAGGCACGTTGCCGCGAAATCACCCAATCAGGCCGGTTCTCTACCATAGCCTTCAAACGGTTCCGCCCTGTATCAGGCACGAATTGCGTCTCTTCAATAGCTTCAAGTGCGCGCTCACGAATAGAACGCGCCTCACCAGCTCCTTCAATCGAAATTGGCTTATCAATCGCAATGAACCATTGCGGCGTCGCCCGGAAAATCACCGGCGCTTTCGAACGCCAACTATGTGGGTAACTATGTTTCACCTTACCGCGACCGATTAAAGCATTTGCGCTAACAAGCTCTTCAATCACACGTTTGTTCGCATTACCAAACTTACCCTTCTGGTTAATAACAAGCGCAGGGTCATCACCACCAAAAAGCGGTACATCCTCATGATACAAACCATCAGGCCGCACAGTTTGCGGCACACCATCAATACCAGCATCTCTAAAGGAACGCTGGTTCGAGAGATAAAGACCATAGTCATCCGCACCATGGCCCGGCGCAATATGCACAAACCCGGTACCCGCATCTTCCGTTACAAAATCACCAGCATAGAGCCTCACTTGGAAATCATAACCTTGTCCCCTAAAAGGATGAGCGCATTCTTCCACAAGACTTGGGTCAACATCTTGCAACCGCTTGAAGCCAGCAACATTGGCTGACGCCAAAACTTGCTCAGCCAACGCATCCGCGAATAAAAATTTATCACCAACCTTGGCCCAATTATCCTCAGCAGCCTCAGTCACTTCATAAAGGCCGTAAGACAAATGCTTACCAAAAGCAACCGCTCGGTTACCAGGGATCGTCCAAGGCGTTGTCGTCCAAATAACAACATTTGCTCCCACCAATGCATCATCACCAGAAATCACAGGAAACTTCACAAAGATCGTCGGGCTCTCATGGTCTTCATATTCAACCTCAGCTTCAGCCAAAGCGGTTTTTTCAACCACAGACCACATCACAGGTTTAAAGTCTTGATACAGGGTGCCGTTCATAGCAAATTTCAAAAGCTCAGAAGCAATGGTTTTCTCAGCATCAAAGGTCATGGTCTTATAGCTATTATCCCATTCACCCTGCACACCAAGCCGTTGCATTTCTGATTTTTGAACGCCAACCCACTCATCAGCAAATGCACGGCATTCCGCCCGAAATTCATTCACAGGAATATCGTCTTTATTCTTTTGTTTTTTCCTGTATTTCTCTTCAACTTTCCATTCAATAGGAAGGCCATGGCAATCCCAGCCATGAACATAAGGGCTATCAAACCCAAGCATATTTTGCGAGCGAGCCACCAAGTCTTTAAGTGTCTTATTCAGCGCGTGACCAATATGAATATTGCCGTTCGCATAAGGAGGGCCATCATGCAAAATAAACTGCGGGCGCCCTTTTCCTTTTTCTCTCAATTTTGAATAAATATCTTGTGCTTCCCAGCGCTCTAGGAAGTCAGGTTCACGTTTCGGCAAACCAGCTTTCATAGGAAAAGAAGTCACGGGAAGAAATAAAGTCTCACGCCAATCACGCTCATCAGCTTGTGAGTGATCAACCGTCTTATCATCAGACATCAAAATAAACCTTCAAAATTGAGAAAAGCTGCATCAGGCCTTAATCTGAAGTGAAAAATACACCAAATCAGACAAAAGCCAGATCTAACGTTTTTTCATCCGTTCTAAAAACTGTCAAGGGAATTAACCAGAATATTGGGCCTAAACCCAATTTACAAAAGCGAATAGAAAAAACTGAAGAAAAACTAAAAACCACCATTACGAAGAAGGAGCTCAGCCCTTTTCGGGCTGAGGGACATGACGCCAGAAGCGTCCGGCGCTTAGCGCCGACCCTCGGAGGCCTATGACCTTCAGCTCATAGAATAGCCGTGAGAGAAAATAAGCGGATGCGAAGTAGGCATCTGAAGCGAATAAAAGGAGAGATCATTACTTTTCAGTCAAAATCTTCTCAATAATCCTACAATCATCGTCCATTTGTGCCTTTAGCTCATCCATATCACTAAATTTTATGTCTTCACGAATAAAATCCACAAATTCTATGGATATGTCTTCTCCATATAAGTTGCCATCATAATCAAAAAGAAAAACCTCTAAGACAGGCTCACTATTGTCAAAACTTGGTCGCTTACCAAAATAAGCCGCCCCTTTATAGACGGCACTTTTATGATGGACAAAAGCCGCATAAATCCCATGATGCAAATGACAGCCCTTAGAAAGAGAAATGTTTGCAGTTGGAAAACCAAGCCCTTCACCACGCCCCGCGCCAGAAGTCACGGTGCCTTCAACCTGCCAATTTCGCCCTAATATGCTGGCAGCACGCTTAACTTGCCCTTCTTCCAAAGCATCACGAACAAGAGAAGACGAATAAATCAACTGGCCAGAACCAGAAACAGGATTATTGAGCGGCTTATCTTCATCTGATACTAAATGCCCTTCAGCCGGGGCAACAGTCACCCCAAAACCAAATTGCTCACCAAGCTCTCTTAATATTTGAGGATTACCCCCGCGGCCACGGCCAAAAAAGAAATCATAGCCAACAACAACGTGAGAAACTTTCACTCCCTCAACCAAGACACTCTGGACAAACTCTTCAGCGCTCTTTTGTGCAAGGTCAGCGTCAAATGGCAATTCAAGAGCAAAATTTAAACCTATTTTTTCAAATTCAGCTCGTTTTTGCCGAGGGTTCGTCAACATAAACAAAGGTGTATCTGGGGAAAAATATTGCCTTGGGTGGGGTGAAAAAAACATCACACCCGCTGAGGCATTACGTCTAGCAGCAATATCAATTGCATAAGTGAGCACAGCTTTATGCCCCAAATGCACACCATCAAAATTTCCAATGGCAAGAACAGCACCGTTCATTGTTTCAGGAAACGTCTTATAGGAAGAAAGGTCTAACATTAAAAAACTCACGCTCATGAATAAAAAACACCAATTGCTAGAAGCCAGGCAAGACAGCTAACTCAAGCAAAAAACTAAGGGCTAGCCCTTAACTAAAGTACAAAACTTACAGAACACCAAGTTCAAACAAGGTTCAACAGCAATTAGCCATTCACTAGCAAAAGTACGGATGTTTTTTATAGAAATGAATTTTTTAATAAATTTAAGTTTCGCGAGGTGGGACCATCATCACCGCTTCACCGCCAATCACCACACGATTATTAACAACGCACGAGCAACTCAGTGTCACAACGCGGCGATGAAAATTAATTTTTTCAACCTTAACAGATGAAGTTACCACATCACCAATACGAACAGGTGCGCGAAAAATAAGGTCTTGGTGTAAATAAATACTACCCGGCCCAGGTAATTTTGTGCCCAGAACAGTCGAAATGAAACCAGCCGTTAAAAGGCCATGAGCAATCCGCCCTTTAAACCGTGTGGTTTTGGCATATTCCTCATCAAGATGCACCGGATTGGTATCGCCTGAAATTTCAGCAAAAGCAATAATCAGCTCTTCTGTGACTTCTTTTACGAAAGATTCTTCCATTCCGATCTCAAGATCTTCAATAAAATAACCACCAGTTGCAGGATTCGTCATAATTTCATTCCTCTTTATAATTGGCGCGACACTAACCAAGCCGCTGCCAGTCATCAAGGTTATTCCGCATAAATCCTAATTAAAAAAAGAAAAATTTATCCCAAATGATGATTTTAGTGTCCAAATAGAGCCTAAATAGAGAAAAAAAATTCATCAAACCCATTAATTCAGCGCAAAAATTCAAAAAAAACTAATCACTATTAATTTTTTTTACAGTATTCCCCCGGCTATTAACCTAATTTTTAGTACCTCTAGTTATTGTGTAAATCTGATTGTTGGGCATTGGCAGGTCTTTGCTCACTTAATTTTGTAAAAGTGGCCCAATAGGGCGCGTTGCGTAACTGGCAGGGAAACCTGCTCTAATAGGGGAAATGGAGAGCGTAATGGCTATTGATCTTTCAATGCCAGTTCTGGTGGTTGATGATTATAAAACTATGATCCGCATCATTCGGAATCTGCTAAAACAACTTGGGTTTAGCGACATCGATGATGCTGCTGACGGAACTGAAGCATTAGCGAAAATGCAACAAAGACAGTATGGCTTGGTCATCTCAGACTGGAATATGGAGCCAATGACTGGTTATGAACTTCTAAAAGAAGTTCGTTCAGATGAAAACCTAATGAAAACACCTTTCATTATGGTGACAGCTGAATCTAAAACTGAGAACGTAATTGCTGCGAAAAAAGCAGGTGTGAACAATTATATTGTGAAGCCGTTTAATGCAGCAACTCTCAGCACCAAAATTAACGCGGTTTTCGGCGAATAATAAATTCAAGGAAATGAAGGCCGGCAATTAAAGGCCTCATTTCCTTAATTTATCTGCATTTGTATTTAGTAGCAGGAGTAAACTAACATGGCCAAAGCCAGCCAAGCCGTACCTAAACTTAGGTGCGAAACATTAGGTAATGAGCTCTCGAATGTTGAAAAAGATGAGGCG
>JAJFHW010000090.1 GCA_021775385.1 Hyphomicrobiales bacterium
AAAGTAATCTCTCCTAAAAAAACTCAAGAAAAACCTAAACCGATAGCCGCCAAAAAATTATTTGGGTTTGTCTTAAAAGGGGCAGACTTAAAAGCCAAAGCCATTGGCTATTATACAAGAGGATGCTTGTCGGGGGGTAAAGCACTGGCTGTCAACGGCGAAGCCTGGCAAGCGATGCGCTTGTCCCGAAATAGAAATTGGGGACACCCTGTACTTATTAAGTTCGTTGAAGATTTCGCGAAACAAGTGAAAGAAAAAGATGGCTGGGGAGGCATTTTAGTTGGTGATCTATCTCAGCCACGTGGTGGTCCTATGCTTTCTGGTCATCGTAGTCACCAAATGGGTTTAGATGCAGATATTTGGTTAAACCCAATGCCAGACAGGCGCATGACATATAAAGAGAGAGAAGAAACATCAGCTGTCTCAATGTTAGATAAAACAGGGCTTGCTGTGAACCCGGCCGTTTGGACTGATAGCCATGTGAATGTGATTAAGCGAGCAACATCTTTTAAAGCGGTTCAAAGAGTTCTGGTTCACCCGGCAATTAAAAAAGCGTTGTGCAAAGCAGCAGGCGATGATCGTGGTTGGCTTCGAAAAGTTCGTCCATGGTGGGGACATCACTATCACATGCATATTCGCCTGAAATGCACGGAGCCTTCCTGTAAGGCGCAAGGCGGAACACCAGCAGGAGACGGGTGCGGCAAACCATTGGATTATTGGTTCAAGCTATTAACACGGCCTGTAAAACCAAGAAAGAAACCCAAAGGCCCACCTAAAAAACAAAGAGTAAAAGACCTCAATTGGATGCCAAAAGCATGTCATACGGTTTTAAAAGCTGGTGATCCCCCACTTCTTAAAGCCCGCCAACTTAACGATGAAATTGAGCTGCCAATTCGAAAGGCAGTTGCAAAAGCGCAAGTCGTAGATGATAAGCTTGGTGAATTGATAGAAAGCACAGAGACTGACACAAAAGCAAAACCTTAAATTTTTTATTTGATCATATCGGTTGGCAACTTGCGCGGGAAAAAATAAAAAGCAAGCAAGGTAATAAGAGCAAAGCCCGCCAATATACGAAAGAGAGTGTCAAAGCCAGAGCCTTCATAAACGGTTGAGATAAATGGAAGAGTGGCTGCAAGGGCCGTGAACCCGACCACGAACCGGATACCATAAATGCGCGCCCGGTATTCATCTGAAACAATCTTACTCAAGATAAAATCATTTATAGGGATTTGTCCAAACGCACCCAACATAAATCCAAGAGCAATAATAAATGCCCATTCATCCTGAAGGCCAGGCATTAGTGCAAAGCAAACAAACTGTAGAGCAGCTAAAAACATATATACAGCTCGTGGCCCATACGTATCTAGAAAATAACCGACAATCAGCTGACCAAACGAAGCGATTGTGAAAACGATGAAGGCAAGCACGCCAATCATTGTGGCAACGTTTGCCTCTCCAGAAAACTGATTTAGCTGAACCCATTCGAGAGAGTTTTTCGCAAATGCTTGAATGCGTTCATCAAAAATCTTAGGTAGAGCGAACGATGTTGACTGAAACAAAATGCTAGTCACAATAGTCGTTATAAAAATAATCATAAGAATGCGAATAAATAGAGGTTGTTTTTTCAAATCCGTTATAGATGTCTGGCCTTTTATTTCTTCTTCTAAATCGTTGTTTTTTATTGAAAATGAAGAAGCGGAAATTGTTTCATATCTGAGTGAATAATAAACAACCCCGCAAAAAATAGAAAAACAGCCCGGGATAAAAAAGGCCATGCGCCAGCCAGTTGTATCAATCATATAACCGGTTAGAAGAGCAGCACTGGCAACTCCCATATTCCCCCACACCCCATTCGCAGCCAGACGCATGCCTGTGTTTTTCCAATGAATAGAAACAAGGGCAATTCCAACAGGATGATAAATGGATGCAAAAATACCGATGATAAAAAGACCAAGTCCGACTTCAAAAGCTGAGGATGCATATGAGGTGGCGATAGCGGCTAGACCAATGCCAATAAAGAAAACAACCATCATGCCATCACGGCACCACTTATCACCAAGCCACCCGGAGGGGAGTGAGAATATGCCAAAAGCTATAAAACCTGGTGTTGCGAAATTTAGCAGGTCGCCATAGCTAACACCCCATTCACGATGGAGTGCAAGAGCTGCCACCGTAGCAAAAATCAACATGAACAAATGATCAAGAAAATGTCCAAGGTTTAACAAGAGGAAATACAAGCGCTTCTTCGTCATGAGGTCTCATCAAATGAAAACTTATTTTTTCTGACCTTATCAGACATTACGGAGATCAAGTATAGAAATAAAATGGGGCTAGCTCCTAATGAATTAGCTCACCCCATAGATCATATTCATCTGAATTGGTGACTTTTACTTTAACACGGTCACCAGCTGCAAGCTCAGTTTGGCCATTAAGGAAAACGCAACCATCAATCTCAGGTGCATCCCATTGTGAGCGACCAATTGCACCTTCATCATCAACCTCATCAATCACCACGTCAATCTCACGGCCAACACGGGTTGCAAGCACACGCGTGCTCACCTCTTGTGCTTTTGCCATGAAACGATGCCAGCGTTCTTCTTTTACTTCCTCTGGCACATGGTCATCAAGAGAGTTAGAGCGCGCACCGTCAACATTTTCATATTTGAAACAACCAACACGATTAAGCTCAGCGCGGTCAAGCCAATCAAGAAGAATTTGAAAGTCTTCTTCCGTCTCTCCAGGAAAGCCGACAATGAAGGTCGAACGTACAGCAATGTCTGGGCAGATGCCGCGCCAGTTATCCAAACGATCAAGCGTCTTTTCTTGAAATGCCGGGCGGCGCATATTTTTCAATACGGACGGGCTGGCATGTTGTAAAGGAATATCAAGATAAGGCAGGATTTTCCCCTCAGCCATAAAGGGGATCACTTCGTCAACATGCGGGTAAGGGTATACATAATGCAGCCGGTTCCACACACCAAGATCACCAAGCCCTTTGCAAAGTTCAAAGAAGCGCGTGGCGATGCTTTCATCTTTCCAAAGCTCTTCTTTATATTTTACATCAAGGCCGTAAGCGCTGGTGTCTTGTGCTATAACAAGAAGTTCCTGGCACCCGGCTTCAACCAAGCGTTCAGCTTCACGTAAAACTTTATGAATGGGCCGGCTTGCCAATGGGCCACGAATAGAAGGGATGATGCAAAATTGGCATTTATGATTACACCCTTCAGAAATCTTCAAATAAGAATAATGCCGAGGTGTAAGTTTAATACCTTCTTCAGGTACCAAATCCAAATGCGGGTTCGCCTCAATCGGGACAGCATTTTGCACTTCACTGACAACGCTTTCATATTGCTGCGGACCAGTGATAGCTAAAATATTAGGGTGAAGGTCTTTAATGGTATCAGCTTCGCCAGCCAAACAACCGGTGACAATCACCTTGCCATTTTCATTCATCGCCTCGGTGATGGCACCAAAACTTTCATCCCGTGCACTATCAATAAAGCCGCAGGTGTTCACAACCACCACATCAGCCCCATCATAAGAAGGAGAAACCTCATATCCGTTGGAGCGAAGCTTAGTCAAAATCCGCTCAGAATCCACCAACGCCTTCGGACACCCCAAACTAACAAACCCAACCTTAGGCGCACGTGCAGCCATGAAACACTTCCTTGATGTGAATAAATGAGAAATTCAAACCTTGGCTTTTGCGCATTATAGCGTAGCTGTCAAGCTTAATCCCAACATCTATCAGCCAATTAGATACCCTTGTACCTGTATTGGAGGAGTAGAATCATATAGTTTGCTTCTAAATTCATTCAATTTAGAGAACAGCATGACTGATACCGAGATTAAAAAAATTTTTCCCGAAGAATTAAAAATAGATCCAGAAAAAGGGTTTGATGAACACGACATATTCGGCTGGAAACAGCAAGGTCAAGGCTTAATTGATCTTTTAAACTCCACCAATCAACAAATGGTTATTGGTCTAGATTCTCCATGGGGCAGTGGCAAAACAACATTTTTGCAAATGTTAGCTGGTGAATTAAAGAAAACCAATGGTGAAAATTCTGTCATCTATTTTGATGCCTTTGAAGTCGATTATATGGACGACCCATTTATAGCATTAGCAGGAGAACTTTCAGCTCACATTGAAAACCTAACAAGTCTTGATGAAAAAATAAAAGACAAGTTCACAAGTACAGCAACTAATGTCAGTAAGGTGCTTGCTAAAAGTGCTTTAAAAGTTGGTATCAAAGCAATCACATTAAACACTATCGATATCGAGAATATAGAAGAAGATATCGCGAATGAATTGGCAAAAACGGCTGAGTCTATTTTA
>JAJFHW010000010.1 GCA_021775385.1 Hyphomicrobiales bacterium
TAGCAGAACAATTATTAGAACGTCTGGAAAAAGCATTCTCTCCGTTATCAGAGCTTTTTAAATCTTCAAAAGATCATAATCTACAAAGCTTTCTAGATGCACATATTCATACAGCAGAACATTTAGCTGAAAACTTTGAAGAGAGAGAGCAAGCTAAAGAAACCACAGCAACCACAGAAATAAATGAAACTACAGAAATCAATGAAAACAGTAAAACTCAAGAAAGAGAAATTGGTAGTCAATTATGGATAGGCGCCGCTGGAGAGCAGTGCGCTAAACTATACGCTGAAATTATCTCGATTAAAAATGTCTCTCCCAATTTAAAGGCAAGAGATTATCCTGAGTTTTATCGAAGCCTTGTCGCGGGAGAGACAGTTCGGCCTCTCACGCCTGTTCATCCAAGAATTTTCATTTGGGGCCCGTTTGAAGCGCGTTTGCAACAAACAGATGTAGTCATCCTAGGCGGGTTGAACGAAGGCACCTGGCCAAACACAGCAAATGCCAATCCATGGCTCTCTCGCCCCATGTGCCAAGAACTTGGCCTGCCAGCACCCGAGCAACATATTGGTTATGGCGCTCATGACTTTGCCTCACTCCTTTGTGCCAAAGAAGTCTACCTAACAAGAGCTAGTAAAACGGACGGCGTTCAAACGGTCCCCTCCAGATGGATCATGCGTATGTCAGCCTTGCTAGACGGATTAGAGGCAAGTGAGCTATTGGAGCCAAAAACCAATGAGCCATTTGATAAATGGGCAGCTCTGCGAGATAAAGTCGAGCCGGCCCCAAAAATTAAAACACCAGCACCCAAACCGCCCGTTGAAGCGCGGCCACGTCAGTTAAGCGTTACACGCATTGAAGATTGGATCGCCAATCCCTATAGCATTTTCGCGCGCTCAATCTTAAAGCTGGCCCCGTTGGAGCCATTAGGCGCACCACCAAACGCAGCCATGCGCGGGCAAATCATTCATAAAGCCATGCAAATCTTTACAGAACATTACCCAAAAACATTGCCGCAAAACAGTGAAGAGAAGTTAGCAGAAATTTCAGCCGAGCTGATGAAAGAAATCGCATTTCATCCGCAAATTGGCACCTTCTGGCAGCCAAGGTTTGAGCGCTTTACAAAATGGTTCGCTGAAACAGAACCCGCTCGAAGAGGGGAGTTGAAAGAATGCCACACAGAATTAAGCGGACGCTTAAAAGTCAAAGCTCCAGCCGGGCCCTTTTTCCTAACAGCAAGAGCTGATCGAATAGATGAAGCTAAAGATGGTAGCTTTCATATTTATGATTATAAAACCGGAACCGTACCGAGCCCAGCGAAAGTTAAAGCGCTCTTTAGCCCGCAATTGCCATTAGAAGCCGCCATTCAACAAGAGGCAGGCTTTGAAGGTTTAGAGAAGGGTGACGTAACGGCTCTCTCTTATATCGCCGCAAAAGGGGGAAGCCCTGCCGGCGTTGAGACCA
The DNA here is from genome assembly GCA_021775385.1 of Hyphomicrobiales bacterium. GTDB lineage: Bacteria > Pseudomonadota > Alphaproteobacteria > Rhizobiales > HXMU1428-3 > HXMU1428-3. The sequence continues at coordinate 1,462 of JAJFHW010000010.1, forward strand.
CAATCGGTGGCGATCAGTTAGGTGAGTTGATTGAGCAATCTCTAAAGCAATTAGAAAATTTGGTCGCCAAATTTGACAAAGAAGATACCCCCTACAAAGCTCTGCGCCGACATGATTTTAAAGGGCAATATGAATATGACGATTACGCTCATTTAGCTCGTGTTCAAGAATGGGGCGCAGAAGATGAGGGGGAGGATAAGGTATGAGCGATCAATCCACTCAAAAATCTACCAAGCAAACTATAGAGCCAATCGTTGATCTCACAAAGATTTATGAGCAAACAACGCAAAGCCAAAGTAGCGCCGCAGACCCAAAAACCTCAGCCTTTGTGTCTGCAAATGCTGGCACCGGTAAAACATATATTTTGGTCAATCGTGTGCTACGTCTTTTGTTGCGTGGTAACGAGCCCCATAAAATATTATGCCTCACCTTCACCAAAGCCGCCGCTGCTGAAATGGAAAACCGGCTGTTTGAAACATTGGCAAAATGGGTCACCATGCCAACGAAAGAGCTTGTAGATCAAGAAAACAACGAAAGCCTTGCCAAAGTTTTAGGATGTGATCCCTCAACACAAGAGATAGAACTCGCCCGCCGCTTGTTTGCAAAATCAATCGAAACGCCAGGCGGCATGAAAGTTCAAACGATCCATAGTTTTTGCGAAAAGCTGTTGCAACGCTTCCCGTTAGAAGCCGAAGTGCCACCGCACTTTAAAGTGCTAGATGAAACAGTGGCGAGTGACATTTTAAAACACGCAATGGATCAAGTGCTCACAAAAGCCTTGAGAAACCCTCTAAGTGAGGAAAGCCAAGCTCTTAGCAAAGTCATAAGTTTCTCAAACGATAGTCAGTTTGAAAGTTTAGTTTTAAATGCTTTGAGACAGAAATCCATTTGGGGGCCATTGATTGCGCCAGACGCAAAAGCCTTAACCGCATCACTTGTGACACTGTTGCAATTGCCAGAGAACCAATCGTTACATCATTGGCAAAAAAACATGGAAGCATGTTTGGAAAATGAGTTCATAAAATCTCTAGTACCAATTCTACATGATGAAGGCAGTAAGAGAGATGGTGAATTAGCACATAAACTAAATGAAGTGCTAAATTCAAAATCAATAGACCATCGCATTAGAACGTTACAAAAAGCGTTCTTAACAGAGAAAAACGAGCCTCGCTCTGAAAAAACATTGCTCACGAAAGCCATCAAAGAAAATTACCCGGCCCTAGCTAGCCAGCTTTACCGAGCGCAAGGTGCATTTTATGAATCCTTCATCGCACATGAAAGCTTAACGGTCGCCGAGGCAACAAAATCTCTGTTAATTTTAGCAGATAAAATCATCACCCTATATGAACAACAAAAGCGCATACGCGCTGCTCTAGATTATCAAGATCTTATCGAAAAAACCGCAGATCTATTGAGCTCACGTCAAAACACTGCTTGGGTTCTCTATAAACTCGACCAGGGCCTAGATCATATCTTGGTGGATGAAGCCCAAGACACAAGCCCAGAACAGTGGCAAGTGATCACCAGCCTCACAGAAGAGTTCTTCTTTAGCGAAGGCGCAAGGGACGCAATGCTTAAAACAGGGGCTAGCCAGGAAGGAGAGCCAAAGTTTGAACGGCGCATTGAAGAACGCACACTTTTTGCCGTAGGAGATGAAAAACAATCCATCTACGGCTTTCAAGGCGCTGAACCAAAACAATTCAGTGAAATGGGTGAGCACTTTTCAAAAAGTGCTAGGAGAGCTAATAAGAATTTCAAAACCATTCCGCTCAATCTATCTTTTCGCTCAACTAGTGCAGTCCTAAATTCCGTAGACCTTGTTTTTCAAAAACCTCATTTAAGAGATTGCCTCACAATGTCCGGGGCAGAAATCACTCACTATTCCAACCGCCAGTTAGAAGCCGGCTTGGTTGAGGTTTGGGATACGGAAAAAGATGAAAAAATAGAAAAATCAGAAGCGTTCAATCCGCTTGAAGAAGGTGAGGCCCATAATGCAAGCGGTAGATGCGCCGAGAAAATCGCCAAACAAATCAGAAACTGGTTCGACAATGGTGAAATCCTACAATCAAAAGGTCGCGCCATTGAAGCCGGTGATATTCTAATTTTGGTGCGCAAACGCGCCCCCTTCGCTCCAATGATTATCAGAGCATTAAAAGCACAAAATATTCCTGTTGCCGGAGCTGACCGCATCGTCATCACAGAGCAATTGGCTGTGATGGATATGCTTGCCTTGGGAGACTTCTTACTCCTACCTGAAGATGATCTGGCTTTAGCTAACCTTCTCAAAAGTCCGATTTTCAATTTAGATGATGATGCTCTGTTTCAACTCTCACATGGGCGCAAAGGGTCACTGTGGCAAAGCTTGCGTTATTTTGCAAAACGAGAAGAGAAATTTAACGAGGTCGCTAGCCAATTGAGCCTTTGGCTTTCAAGAGCAGACATTCTTCCACCCTTTGAATTCTTTGCAAACCTTCTAGAAGGAGAGGGCTTGCGTAAAAAGTTCATCGCGCGTTTGGGTGCTGTTGCTGGCGATGCATTGGACGAATTTATCAACCTCTCGCTTCAATATGATGAATTAGAGCCTCCGTCTCTGCAAGGGTTTCTCTCTTGGTTGCGCCGCTCTGGTGCTGAAGTGAAACGCGATATGGAAAAAGGGCGAAATGAAGTACGCGTCATGACGGTCCATGGCGCTAAGGGACTGGAAGCAGACATTGTATTTTTGCCAGACACTTGCTCGAGTAAATCAGCTAGTCAATCTGAGAGTTTGCTAAAAATCAAACAACCAGATTTACCAGAGAGCCCGAAAAATAAAAATCTGGTTTCAACCACTCTTTGGTCATTGCCAAATAAAAGTCATCTCGCTCCCATCAAAGAAGCACGCACCGCGATATCTGAAGACGCAAAAAGCGAGCAAATGCGCCTGCTTTATGTGGCCATGACAAGAGCCCGAGACCGGTTATATATTTGCGGTTTTGAAGGTACAAGAGGTCGTTCAAATGATTGTTGGTACAACCTCATAGATGATGGGTTAGAAGAGCACCTGAAAGAAGTCAAAAGAGAAGATGGCACAATTGTACGCCAGTTCCAAACAGGCGAAAAATCAGAAACCATCGAGAGCAAAGAAGCTGTAGAAGAAAAAGCAGAAACGGAAGCCTTACCAGGCTGGGCAAAAACAAAAGCTATAACAGAGCCCGTGCGCACCATACCCGTTGCCCCATCAAGTGTGATCCCATATGAAACACCAGACGATGATGAAGATAAACTTCCCGTAGAGCCTGCGCTAATCAGCCCCAAAAAAATGGGCGATGATGGTCGCTTCATCAGAGGGCGTTTGGTTCATAAATTGCTGGAATATCTACCTGACGTCGATGAGAATGATCGCTTGAAAGCAGCTGAAACACTCGCCAAACATCACGGGCGAGATTTAAGAGAGCGACATCAAGCCTCAATTATAAATGAAACTTTAGCCATCATAAATAATCCTGATTACAAAGACTTATTCGGCCCCGGTTCAAAAGCGGAAGTATCTTTAATCGCACGCATTACCCCTAAAAAAACAGGGTCAACACCTATCTTACTTCAGGGACAAATTGATAGATTAGTCGTGCGGGAGAACGAAATTTTGATTATTGACTACAAATCAAACAGACCAAGCCCAAGAAAACTTGAAGATGTAGCAGAAGCCTATCAAGCGCAGCTCGCTGCCTATCGCATTGCATTACGAGATATTTACCCCAATCATAAGCTAAAATCAGCCCTGTTGTGGACAGATGGACCTTATTTAATGGAAATTCCAGACGAAATGCTGGATAAATATGAAGCAATACTGAATAAAGAATAGCTGAAAAGAGGGGGCTAGAAATATGAGAGGACTTGACTTTATTTCATTCGTTCCTATTTTCTAGCTAACAAGATTAAAAGATCAGGAACCGCTATAATGTGGGTGAGCCTTAAAGAAATAGAGAGTACCACTCACACAAGCCCGATTGATCTGAAACACAAAAGGCTGAAATACGCAAAGGAAGAAAAAAAATGGCAACTATCACTGTTTCAGATGAAACGTTCGAAGCCGAAGTTCTAAATTCTAACGAGCCTGTATTGGTTGATTTCTGGGCAGATTGGTGTGGACCTTGTAAAGCAATGGCGCCTGCACTTGATGAAGTTGCCACAGAAATGTCAGGTAAAGCTAAAATCGTAAAAGTAAACCTGGATGATGGCCCAAACACATCAGCTAAATATGGCGTACGTGCTGTGCCAACTCTGATGGTTTTCAAAAACGGTGAGCTAGCTGACACAAGAACCGGTGCTCTACCAAAAAGCTCATTAGAAGAGTGGCTAAACTCTTTCGTATAAGTAAGAGTTAAATAAACAAACAAAAAGCCTGGCGTTAGATTAGAAACAATCACGCTGGGCTTTTTTATGAATTTTTATTCTCATCCCAAATATTTCTTCGTTTTTCAAAAAATTATATCACTATCTAAACTTTTGAAATCAATAGATCATGACTCTCTCCGTTGTGCAAAATACCGTCCGGCCTGCTGGGAAAATTCACTAAACTTGGTTTGCTTGAACTTTAAGCACTAGGACAAGTCCATCAATTCCCCGTAATTTAATATGGGCCACTTAAGGAGAAGAATAATAAGTAATGCGATTACAGAACAAGAACTGGCTGATGCACGTAATATTTGGGCTGATGCCCTGATTGCTATCTCCAAGGCTTATGAAGAGAGCGGCATTGAAGCTGCAACCGAATTAGCAAATGGTGCTCTAGACGCAGCCTATGGCTATAATTTGGGGCCCGTACTTTTCAAACCAACACTCTCAGGTGGAGAGAAAACTTTCCGCCCGACCCGTGAAGGTGCATTATCTTATTTTGTAGCTCACAATGATAAATACCCAGATGATACAGGTTTTGGTTTGAGAGGGTGGCGCTCAGTTGCATTCCAAACATCGGCAAGTTTCATACAAGGGGATGTTGCCATGTGGATGGGTTCGGTTTCATTCACAGACAAAGATGGCGCTGTGACGAAGGCTGACAAAAGCTGGGGCTATAAAAAAGATGAAGCGGGCGTTTTGCGCATAGTCTTGCATCATTCTTCATTGCCATATCAGCCTGCATAATTAATGAACAAAAACCTGGCGTTAGATTGGAAAACATCACGCCAGGCTTTTTATGTCAGCTTCATCTGCTAGG
>JAJFHW010000091.1 GCA_021775385.1 Hyphomicrobiales bacterium
CTACCGTGAAGCATTGATGCCAGACATCATGCCTAAAAAACTTTGCGTCATTGGCTCTGGTGCAATCGGCGTTGAGTTCGCAAACTTTTATAATGCTCTTGGTGCAGACGTCACCATCGTCGAATTAGCAGACCGTATCGTTCCTGCTGAAGATGCTGAAATTTCTGACTTTGCCTTAAAAGCATTTAAAAAATCTGGAATTAAAATCCTTACGCAATCAAGTGTGAAGGAAACAAAACCAGGTAAAAAAGATATTAGCCTGACAATTGAAGATAAAAACGGCAAAACCAAAACTGAAAGTTTTGATCGTGTAATTACTGCGATCGGCATCACACCAAATGTTGAAAATATCGGCCTTGAAGGTTTGGGTATTGAACTTGATCGTGGCTTTATCAAAACTGATGGTTGGGGCAAAACCAATGTAGCAAATATCTATGCCATTGGTGACGTAACCAACCCACCTTGGTTGGCTCATAAAGCCAGTCACGAAGCCATCATTGCAGTTGAAACACTTGCCGGTCATTCAGTCAAACCGTTGAACGGCAACCTCATCCCTGGCTGCACCTATACAACGCCGCAAATTGCCTCTGTTGGTCTAACTGAAGATCAAGCCAAGGAAAAAGGCCTCAAATTAAAAGTGGGCAAATTCCCATTTCAGGCAAATGGCAAAGCGTTGGCGCTGGGTGAGCCAGACGGTATGGTCAAAACCATTTTTGATGCCAAAACGGGTGAACTTTTAGGAGCCCATATGATTGGCACTGAAGTAACAGAGCTGATACAAGGCTATGCCGTTGCTATGGGCTTGGAGACAACAGAGCACGAACTTATGGAAACAGTCTTCCCTCATCCAACACTTTCAGAAATGATGCATGAAAGTGTGCTTGACGCATATGGCAGAGCTCTTCATTACTAGAATTGCTAGCGCAATATTAAAACTAAAAAAAGTTGCGAGCCATAAACTCCTCGCAGCTTTTTTTTTGGGCTAGGACATAAACTTAAAATTCAACTTGCTTGAACGGCAGCCGCTCGCTTCATTCGTGGAAGCAGCGCAAGGCTTGGCTTTTCAATCAACATCCAGGATAAGACCGCACAAATGAAACTAAGAGGTAACGTAACTAAGAACAAAGTGAATGGCGTAAACCCGCCGACATATTGCATAAGTAATTGTTCAATAGGGTAGTGATAAATATAAACACCATAAGAATAGTCGCCAAACTTATTAAATTTGAGCAAAAGTCCACGCGGTACATAAGCCAGCCAAAAGACCAAATAGGCCGTTGCTAAAATGATAAAAGGTTCAGCAATAGAGCGCGGCAAATACACATACATCATCAAAGCACAAACAGCTGAAATAACAACGCCAAGCCAATGCAACGGGATCTTATCTTTATAAACAAAAGCAACTGTACCTATAAAGAAACTCAAACCAAAATGAACTAGATGATTGATCCCGGCTATGTCTCTTAATTGAGTAAAAAATGTAATAAAGAGAAACGCGAATAAAACAACAAAACAAATAATGCCAAATTTAAACCGATCGGTTAGAAGCCCAAGCACACCTAGTGCAGCTAAGCCCACATAACAAATCATTTCATATCTAAGCGTCCAAAGAGCCGCGTCAATCTCATTTGGGTTTAGGTTATTAGAAAAAACGCCCGGCAAAGTTCTATCTGGTTGTAGAAGTGTGGTAAGCGGCACATATACCAATGTATCAAAAGACGAGAAATAAGAACTAAGAGAAACACTCGTCACCAGAGGGCCCATAACAAAACAAATCAGTAGTGAGAGAACAAAAACACCAGGAATAAGCCGCAAAAAACGAGCAACAAAATAAGACAGAAGCGAAGAGCGCCGTGTAAAGCTCAGCGCAATTAAAAAACCACTGGTAATAAAGAAGAAATTAAGAGCAATTTGACTGAGTTCATAAAGACCAACATAGACCTTCTCATCCATCTGAGGGCCCAGCGCCATGAAGTAACAATGATAGTAGGCAATAAAAAAAGCAGCTAATAAACGAAGGAGGTTGAAATTATTATTTCGGCCATCCATTAAACTAGAAATTGAGCTCATAAAAATCTCGCATTATTCGACTTTAGATACATGTTTTATAGCCATCTGACCTAAAAGCTGATATTAAATAACGACCTTTAAGACTATAAGTCTTAAGAAGATAGACTATAAGTCTTAGCAAACGTTCAATCTTTTAAAATTTTTGAATAAATGCCTGACTTGCAGAAAATAACTTTAATCGATTGAAGCCTGCAAAACCTAAAATCTAAACTAAGTAAGATTAGTCAAACTAAGTTTTATATACATATATTCTATACACAAAAGGATGATTGCCCCGAATGGTAACTCTTATTGATAATAAAAAGCAGCAAAACAAAACTACTGCCAAAACACAGCCAATTCGCCATCCAGAGAAACGAAACAATCCAGTTTCAACACCCATGCGCAAACCTGACTGGATCCGTGTAAAAGCACCGGGCTCTAAAGATTATCAAATCACACGTGACATTGTTAAAGAGCATAAGCTCACAACCGTATGCGAAGAAGCTGCTTGCCCAAACATTGGGGAATGTTGGGAAAAACGCCATGCAACCATGATGATCATGGGTGAAATTTGCACAAGAGCATGCGCCTTTTGTAATGTACGAACAGGACTGCCATTAGCATTAGATCAAGATGAGCCAAATAGAGTAGCTGATGCGGTCGCTAAATTAGGTCTTAATCATGTAGTTATCACATCTGTTGACCGAGACGACTTGGCAGACGGCGGCGCTCAGCATTTCGCAGAAGTAATCAGCTCTATAAGAAAAGCCGCTCCAACTACTAGCATCGAAATTTTAACACCAGATTTTTTACGCAAAGAAGGCGCATTGGAAATTGTTGTTGAAGCTAAACCGGATGTGTTCAATCACAATCTAGAAACTGTACCACGCCAGTATTTAGATATCCGCCCAGGCGCTCGTTACTTCCATTCAATTCGTCTCTTACAAAAAGTAAAAGAACTCGACCCAATGATTTTCACCAAATCTGGCATCATGGTAGGCCTTGGTGAAGAGAGAAAAGAAATTCTCCAGCTTATGGATGACCTTCGAAGTGCAGATGTAGATTTCATCACCGTCGGACAATATTTACAGCCAACACTAAAGCACGCCCCGATTGCTAAATTCCTCACACCAGAAGAATTTAAATCGCTTGAGCAAATTGCGTATTCAAAAGGCTTCTTAAAAGCGTCTTGCACACCTCTCACACGCTCATCTCACCACGCAGGTGAAGACTTTGAAGAATTAAAACAAGCAAGAGCTAAAAAAGTTGGTTCAATCAAATAATAATGATAGAAAACAGTGCTGGTTAAAAAAACAGAACGACTATCGTTATTAAGAGCAAATAAAGATCCTTAAATGCCGAAGTTTGAAACAGTTCACCGCGTCCAACATGAATGCGATGTGATGTACGACATTGTTGCAGATGTTGAAAAATACCCTGAATTCCTTGAACTCTGCGAAGACCTTAAAATTCTCTCCAATACAGGTGGTTCTGAAGAAGACCTGCAGCATTTAGAAGCAGATATGACTGTCGGGTTTAAAGCCATTCGAGAAGTGTTTCGATCAAAAGTAACGCTTGATAAAACAAACAACATCATCACTTCCGAAAATATAAACGGCCCTTTTAAATATATGAAAAACAAATGGCGGTTCGTACCAGTTAATGAAACAAGTACAGATATTCATTTTTCTATAGACTATGAATTTAAAAATTGGATGATGGAAAAACTCTTAGGTGGCATGTTTGATAAAGCGTTTAGAACATATTCTAAAAGCTTTGAAAGCAGAGCTGACACATTAAAAAAACAACACAAGATTTAACTTTGAGGCTTCAGTGCCAATAACCCAAGTTCTAGCGCGCAAAGAACAGTCTCCCTGCGTACCTCACTTCGTCCAATATCACCAAATTTAAATTCTTTAACAGTTAGCGAATGAACATCAGTTCCACCAGCTGACGCAATGTAAACCAACCCGACAGGCTTTTCAGCACTTCCTCCGCCCGGACCAGCAATCCCAGTTACAGCAATCGCCAATTGAGCCTTAGCTTTTGTTTGAGCCCCGCGCGCCATTTCCCCAGCAACCTCTGCACTAACAGCACCATAAAGATCTAAACTTTGAGGCGAAACATTGAGCGCATCGATCTTAGCCTCATTTGAATAGGTAACAAATCCAGCCCCGACACAAGCCGAAGCTCCTGAAACTGAGGTTAGCGCTCCAGCAATCAGCCCGCCGGTACAACTTTCAGCCGTCGAAATCCAAACCCCAAAACCGATTGCTCGTTTTACTAATTCATCAGAAACAGAGAGGATCTTTTGATCAAACATGAGAAAAAGCCTTTAAAATAATAAAGTCGCTGTAGCTAATGCGCTGATACCTTCACCGCGCCCAGTAAACCCAAGCCGTTCAGTCGTCGTTGCTTTAACGCTAACCCGCTCAACATCAACTCCGGTGATTTTAGAAACACTCTCGCGCATTTTGAGGCTATGAGGACCAATCTTAGGTTCTTCACAAATCAAAGTAACATCAACATTAGAAATACGAGCCCCCTTATCATGCGCTAACTGAACCGCAGCCTTTAAAAACACGTCCGATGAAGCCCCACGCCATTGCTCATCGGAGGGAGGAAAATGCGTACCAATATCTCCGGCACCTAAAGCACCATAAATCGCATCAGTCAAAGCATGAAGGCCAACATCGGCATCAGAATGCCCCTTTAACTTTTTGTCAAAAGGAACTGTGACACCGCACAAAATAATTTTATCACCATCTTCAAAGGCATGAACATCAAAACCATGTCCAACACGTACATCCATCATGTTACCCAAATACTGTTCTCCCCTTTTAAAATCTTCACTAGTCGTAATTTTAATATTTTGTTCTTCGCCAGATATTATATCAATATCTACACCATGCCATTCAGCTATAGAGCAATCATCCGTAAACACCATTTGAGGATCTTTAAGGGCATCTTTATGCGCCTCATATATTTTATCGAACTGAAAACATTGTGGTGTTTGCGCCCGAAACAACGCAGATCGATCAACTGTTTTTATCACTTTCATCTCATTTGAGAGTTTGAGTGTATCGGTCACGGGAAGGGCAGGTAACACAGCATCAGATGAGGTTAGTTTATTTAAAAGGCGAGTTATAAGATCAACTGAAAAACAAGGACGTGCGCCATCATGGATCAAAACTGACAGGACATCTTGTGTTTTAGCTAACTCTTTAAGAGCTTCCAGGCCATTTAATACAGAGGCTTGTCGCGTATCACCCCCAAATACTGGTGGAAGGAGTTTTTCACTAAACCCTTTAGCAATATCCTGATAAATATCCAGATCATCAGGGTGAATAACCGCTAAAATGCCATCAATAGAGTCAATCGAGTGAAATTTAGTCAACACATGTTGTAAAACGGGTCGCCCATTTAGTGAAACATACTGCTTTGGCTGATCACAATTTACTTTTTTTGCTCTGGCTCCACGTCCCGCAGCGACAATCAAAACAAATGTACCCTTAGTCATCATAAGTGTCATCAAAAGTTCCCAAATTTATCAGTAAAGCCAGATACTGAAAGTTTATTAAATGGTCCAAGCCGCAAAACTAAACGTAAATTCTAGTAAATTGACAAGCTAAATTTCACAATAATAGAAATGCCCGCAATATATATTTTTAGCTGAACTCTCGAAATACAACAGGGTTGTTAAATTTAAACAAAATTGGCTTCATATTTGCAAAGAAATAGCTATAATTGATTAAATTATACGCAATAACTGAAAATGCCTACAATTTAAACAAATGACAGCGTTTCTGCTTAAGAATTAATCATTCAGGGCCTATATAAAGGGCATTAACCAAAGTTTTTACTGAGTATTATTTAACCAATTTAGCCTTCCGATGAATATCTAGGCATCGACTAGTATTAAACGGGCTACAATGAGTGGATAAATAGGATGCTTTAGAGGCATCAAAAGGCAAATGGTGCAAATCATACAAAGAGCATCAAGCGACTAAAAGCATAGGCTGTAAGAACAATTCAAGGCGTCAGTTTATTAAATACTGGATGCAAGAAAACGGTGGGTATGAACGACAAACCTATAAAAATTGGTAATTTTAACCTTAATGGCAAGGCGATCTTAGCGCCAATGTCAGGGGTTACTGATTTTCCTTTTCGCAAATTAGCCCATCAATGGGGCGCACCTCTAGTTGTATCTGAAATGGTTGCCAGTGAAAGCCTTCTAACTGACAATAAAGACATGAACCGCCGGGCTATTGGTGAACACTTGGCCCCCTTTGTCATTCAACTTGCCGGTAGAAAAGCATATTGGATGGCTGAAGCTACGAAAAGAGTTCAAGATCTTGGTGCTAATATTATAGATATCAATATGGGGTGCCCGGCAAAGCAAGTCACAAAAGGTCTTTCCGGTTCGGCCCTCATGCGTGACCTTGATCATGCCCTTTCTCTAATAGAAGCCGTAGTGGGTGCCTCCTCAGTACCAGTCACTTTAAAAATGCGACTTGGGTGGGATGATAACTCCGTCAATGCGCCAGAACTCGCCAAAAGAGCTGAAGACGCCGGCGTACAAGCCTTCACAGTCCACGGCCGAACCAGACAGCAATTTTATAAAGGTCAAGCTGATTGGTCTAAGGTGAAAGCTGTAAAAGAAGCCGTCTCAAAACCACTCTTTGTAAATGGAGACATTTGCACTTTAGAAGATGCAAAAGTAGCAATGGCAGCCTCTAAAGCAGATGGGGTTATGATCGGCAGAGGAGCTTACGGCGCCCCTTGGCTCCCAGCGCAAATCTCCAGACAACTCAATGGCCAACAACCTCTAAAGCCATCATTAACAGATTATAAAAACTGCGTGCTCGAACATTATGAACACATGCTTAGTCACTATGGCAAAAAATATGGCGTTAAAAGCGCGCGTAAACATCTGGTTTGGTATGTCGATCACTTTGAAAAAAATGAATTGGAAGCAAAACTCTGGAGGCAGAGGTTATGCTCCACAGAAAACATCACAGATGTCACGAAACACCTCAATTCATTTTTCAATGAAAGAGGGTCCTAAGTAAAATTGAAAGAAATTGTAATTAAAGAAATTTAATAACAGTACATCACAAAAAGGACTTTTAAAAAATAGGGCTATGGATGGATAACAATCAAATTTTAAATGCAGTTCCTCACCCCATCATTGTTGTTAATGATGAGAACGACATTACTTATGCAAATGCGGCGGCAGAGTTATTTTACCACTCAGGTTTGGAGCTACTAAAGAAAAACAAAATTGATGACCTCTTACCTTTTGGCTGTCCTATCCTGACAGCCATAGATCAAGTCCGTCACAAATCCTGTAGTTTCAATGAATATGGAATCAATATCGCGACACCTAAATTAAAAGAAAACTACATTGTCGATGTGTTTTGCGGGCCAATCGGAGAGAGCGCAACCAACCAATCAAACAACAACAGCACAGCAAGCTCAAGTCACATTCTCATTCAATTTCAACTACGTTCAATGGCACAAATGATTGAAAGGCAAATCAGCTACAGAGGCGCTGCTAAAACAGTGAACGGTGTCGCAGCTGTCCTTGCTCACGAAATTAAAAATCCACTTTCAGGTATTAAAGGTGCCGCCCAGCTTCTTGAAATGGCCGTCACAGAAGATGATCAAATGCTAGCTCGTCTCATTTGCGAAGAGACAGACCGTATAAAAAAACTTGTTGATCGGATGGAAATATTCGGAGATGAACGCCCAATCCAGGCGGTACCGATTAATATTCACTCCGTTCTCCATCACGTAACAGAAATCGCAAAAAACGGATTTGCTAGCAAAGTACAAATCGAACAAAAATACGATCCAAGCCTCCCTAAAGTTGCCGGTGAGCGAGATTTCCTAATCCAGCTATATCTTAACCTAATTAAAAATGCGGCCGAAGCATTAGAAGGTAGAGAAGACGGGGTTATCACATTAGAAACATCCTTCCGTCCTGGTTTTAGGTTAACATTACCAGGTACAAAAGAACGTGTAATTCTCCCGCTTGAAATAGTAGTGAAAGATAATGGTCCAGGTGTGAGAGAAGATATTCTCCCACATTTGTTCGACCCATTTGTTTCAAGCAAAGCCAAAGGTTCAGGCCTTGGCCTCGCCTTAGTAGCAAAAATGATTTCAGATCATGGCGGCACAATCGAGTGTGACAGCAGTGAAAGTGGAACAATATTCCGGACAAGATTACCCATTGCAGAAACAAACTTTGCAAATACACCGGAAGCACCAAATGCAATGGAAAAAGAAAAAAAAGAGGAAATAGGCAATGCCCAATAATGAGATATTAATTGCAGATGACGACGCCGCCATTCGCACGGTACTCACTCAGGCTTTAAGTCGGGCCGGTTATTCACCTCGAGCGACAAGCAATGCAGCAACACTCTGGCGCTGGGCCGAAGCTGGAGATGGAGACCTCATTATAACGGATGTTGTCATGCCAGATGAAAATGCCTTCAACCTCATCCCGCAAATAAAAAAACAACGGCCAGACCTCCCTATCATTGTCATGAGTGCCGAAAACACCATCATGACGGCAATCAAAGCGTCAGAAAAAGGGGCCTTTGATTATCTGCCAAAACCGTTTGACTTAAAGGAATTAATGAACGTCATTGCGCGCGCACTAGAAGAGCCTGCCAAACCAAATATCAATACTAAAGTTGAAGAAGACAACGAGCAGTTACCACTTATTGGCCGCTCAATTGCGATGCAGGACATTTATCGCGTTATAGCCAGGGTCATGAAAACTGATCTATCTGTAATGATACGAGGCGAAAGTGGCACTGGTAAAGAATTGGTCGCCAGAGCACTACATGATTTTTCAAATCGTGTAGCAGGTCCTTTCGTTGCAATCAATATGGCTGCCATTCCAAGGGAGTTAATCGAAAGCGAATTGTTTGGCCATGAAAAAGGAGCTTTTACTGGGGCTCAGGGGCGTCACATTGGTCGTTTTGAACAAGCCGAAGGCGGCACTCTATTCCTGGATGAAATAGGTGACATGCCTCTAGAAGCGCAAACAAGGTTACTAAGGGTTCTTCAAGAAGGTGAGTACACTAGGGTTGGTGGGCGCGTACCTATCAAAACCAATGTAAGAATTGTCGCCGCTACGCACAGAGATTTACAAAAACTCATCCATGCGGGCACCTTCAGAGAAGATCTTTACTACAGATTAAATGTGGTTCCAATTAAAGTACCACCATTAAGATCCAGATTAGACGACATTTCAGACTTAGCTCATCATTTTTTACGTAAAGCCGAAGAACAAGGCCTTCCAGTAAAGCGTTTTGAAACTGAAGCTATTAAACGTATGCAAACGTACCAATGGCCTGGTAATGTCCGAGAATTAGAAAATTTTGTACAACGTATCACGGCCCTTCACCCAGAAGAGATCATTACAAAAACAGTTGTGGAAGAAGAACTTTCAAGTTCAATTTCCCCATCTGAACCCGTAATGAAAGAAGAAAAATCTTTGCCCGGTTTTGTAGCAAACCACTTGCAAAATTATTTTACCACATTTGGCGCTGATCTACCCCCACCAGGCCTCTATGACAGGGTCATAAAAGAAGTGGAAAAGCCCCTTATTCTGGCCGCGTTAGCAGCCACAAATGGCAATCAGATTAAAGCGTCAGACCTTCTTGGTATTAACCGAAATACATTGAGAAAAAAAATAAGAGACCTGGATATTCAATTCCATCCAATTCGTCACTAAACAGTCACTTAGCAACGACAAATTGTATTTTAGAGAAAAATGGGTTAGTTGGTAAAAAAAATGCCGACTGCCCTTTTTGTTGCCATAATATCTCAGTTAGTGTCATGTAATCATCATGGAATTTCTGTTAATCATCTTACACAAATAAAACTTGTGTTTCATGGGAAAAACTGTCACTCATTAGCAACAGCAAATTGTGATGCTTTCTGATCACAGTTAGATGGAATTTCATCAGAAATTATCTAACACAAAACTGTACACTAGTCTGTGTATCTGAGTTTATGAACGGTAAAGAGTTTCGGTCTTATAAAATGTCAGAACAAAAAATTAACATAGAAGCCGAGCAAACAGGCTCCCCCAAAAAGGGTCCCGAAGAACAGCCAACCCTTCAAAAAAATCAAACCAATAAAAACTCCTTAAAAAACACCGCCCGACTCACCAAAGAAACAGTACAAAAATCAGCAAAAAAGCTCATTGAAGCGGGCAACATAGTCTCTCATATAGACAGACCACTCCTATTTAAAGCCGGACTAATCACCGTTGTAATGGCTCTTCTGTCAGCAGTCGTCACATTTTTGATCCTGACAGGCCTCACACCGATAGCGCCGTCGAATAATGTGGTCATCACTGTGCTATTGATAAACTGCGCATTAATTCTCGCTCTAGTCACCATTGTACTCTGGCAAATCTATCTTTTGTGGCAAGATAGAAAAGGTCAAACAGCCGGAGCAGAGCTTCACATACGTATCGTTAGTCTCTTCTGCATGATTGCCATGCTGCCTGCTATCATTCTTGCTATATTCGCCAGTTTTTCCCTGGATCAACGCCTTGATTATTGGTTCTCAAAACGAATTGCCGCCATCATTGACACATCTGGTGATGTAGCCCGTTCTTTCCTAGATGAGCACGGCCAAGTCATTCGATCTGATATTGTGGCCATGGCAACAGATCTGGATGAGAGCTGGAAGTCCATACAAGGTAATAGAGAAAAGTTTGATCAAATTCTAACGTCTCAAACAGCTTTGCGATCTTTGCAAATGTCTTATGTTTTTGATGCTGACGGAGTTGTCCTAGCTAAAGCCGCAACAGAACCAAACCGATATTTCACACAACCTGACAATGTCGTCATGGCAACGGTAGATAATAATAAAGTCTCGATAATACCACCTGGTTCGACAAATGAATTAGCCGCCATCAAAAAGTTAGAAAAAATACCAGGTGCCTATCTCTATGTGTACCGACAAGTAAATCAAAACGTCATAAAACACCTTAATCGTACCAAAGAACATATCGCCGCTTACAAATCCTTACAGAAAAACAGAGCCGGCATTCAGGTTGCCTTTGGCTTAATGTATGTTCTCATTGCATTAATCCTTCTCCTTGCAGCTGTCTGGTTAGGAATTTGGCTTGCTAACCGCATTATCTCACCTATCAGAGACCTGATCAGCGCAGCTCAAAAAGTATCAGCTGGTGATTTGGATGCAGAAGTACCAGTGCATAAAAGAGATGGCGACGTAGGTCATTTGACCAAAACATTCAATAATATGACTGGTCAATTACGCCAGCAGCGCGATAATTTAATGGAAGCTAATTTCACCATAGATGAAAGACGACGCTTTATTGAAGCGGTTCTTTCAAGCGTTAGCGCTGGGATCATGGGCGCAGATTTGAATGGAAAGATCAATCTTGTCAATAAAAGCGCTGGGGCGCTCCTTGTAAAAAATGAAGAAGACCTAGTTGGGCTACCATTGAGCACGGCCGTGCCTGAAATTTATGAAATCTGGCGTGATTTAAAACAGGAACAAAAAACTGACTGCGAAAAACAAATCACACTAATGGCAGGAGATGTCGAACGCAGTTTTGCCGTCCGGGTAACTGAAGAGAGTTCAGAAGACCAGGAATATGGCTACGTGATTACCTTTGATGATATAACGGAACTCGTTAGTGCAGAACGAAACAGCGCATGGTCAGACATTGCTCGCCGCATTGCTCATGAGATAAAAAATCCACTCACACCAATTCAACTTTCAGCAGAACGTATTCGCCGTAAATATGGTGATAAAATTAAAGAAGATCGCGATGTTTTCGACAAATGTACAGATACTATCATCAGACAAGTGGCCGACATAGGCCGTATGGTCGATGAATTCTCATCATTTGCAAGATTGCCAACACCAACTATGGAATTTCAAGACATCCGTGAAGTGGTGAAAGAAGCTGTCTTTTTATTCCAGGTCAGTGAATCCAACATAAAAATAAATGTCGATGTGCCTAACGAAACCGTCATTGCCTATTTCGACCGCCGATTAATTAATCAGGCCGTGACGAACTTGGTGAAAAACGCCAGTGAAGCAATTGAAACAGCCAAAGAAAACGGCATAGATGTAAACGGCGAAATAGAAACATGTGTTCGGATTAAAAACCAAACTGTCTATATCGACGTGCTTGATAATGGTTGCGGCCTTCCAAAAAACAATCGCAACAGATTAACCGAACCATATATGACCACAAGAACCAAAGGGACGGGGCTTGGGCTGGCAATTGTACAAAGAATTACAGAGCAGCATGGGGGTTCGCTGCGTTTAGCAGATGCACCAGTTACTGCAAAAAGAAAACATGGAGCGAAAATCAGTTTGGTTATTCCATTAAAGACACCTGCTGATCAAAAACCATCTGATCAAAAAAAAGAAAAATCAAACGCTGCTTAAATAAAAACGAATTTTGAATTTTGAATTGTAAATAACGAAAACTTTAAGACCACTTTTGTTAATAGGGCTATGACATGATTTCAGACATTCTGATTGTCGACGATGAAGCAGATATCCGAGACCTCATTTCGGGAATACTAGAAGATGAGGGGCACAGCACACGTCTGGCCAAAAACAGCGATGAAGCACTCGCAGCTGTTGAAGAGAGAAAACCACATTTGGTCATCTTGGACATCTGGCTGCAAGGCAGCCGCATGGATGGCCTTGAGGTGTTAAACCAAGTAAAGAAACGCCATCCTGATCTACCTGTAGTTATCATTTCAGGTCATGGTAACGTTGAAACAGCGGTCACAGCGATTAAACTTGGGGCCTATGATTATGTAGAAAAGCCTTTCAAAGCAGATCGCTTGCTACTCATTACGGCAAGAGCTTTAGAAGCCTCTAAACTGCGCCGTGAGAATAAAGAACTAAAAGAAAAAAATCCACAAAGCACGGAGCTAATTGGCCTCTCTGCTTCCATGACTTCGCTCAACCAAAAAATAGAAAAAGTAGCCCCTACCAACAGTCGTGTCATGTTTACAGGACCCTCTGGCTGTGGCAAGGAACTCGCAGCTCGTGTTATGCATGAAAAGTCTCTAAGGCCAACGGGTCCATTCGTTGTGATTAACGCAGCAGTCATGGCACCAGAACGTATGGAAGAAGAACTGTTCGGCATTGAAGGTGAGGGAGGCTTTGCACGCAAAGTCGGCGCACTAGAAGAAGCTCATGGTGGCACTTTATTCGTTGATGAAGTCGCGGATATGCCAATGGAAACACAAGGTAAAATCTTGCGTGTTTTAGTTGAACAAAAATTCCAAAGGTTACGCGGAGACAGAAAAGTTGAAGTTGATGTTCGCATCATGTCCTCAACCAGTAAAGACTTAAACAAAGAAATGCTGGACGGGAATTTCAGAGAAGATCTTTATCATCGTCTATCTGTAGTTCCTATTAAAGTTCCAGGTCTAGCAGAGAGAAGAGAAGATATCCCAGGCCTTGTTGATTTCTTCATGAACCAAATTTCTATTTCATCAGGCCTCCCTGTAAGACGTATAGGTGATGATGCTATGGCAATCCTGCAAACAAATGAGTGGCCTGGAAATGTCCGCCAATTAAGAAACATGGTCGAACGAGTAATGATCCTGACAGACGGAGAAGCAAGCGCTGTCGTAAGTGCTGACATGCTCCCAGATGACGCCGGAAATTCCGCTGGCTTCGCCTCAAGTGGAAATAACGGCGAGCATTTCATGTCTCTGCCGTTAAGAGAAGCAAGAGAAATTTTCGAACGTGAATATTTAATGGCCCAAATCAATAGATTTGGTGGTAACATTTCTAGAACTGCTGAGTTTGTCGGAATGGAACGCTCAGCATTACACAGAAAATTACGAGCGTTAGGTGTGAATTCATCTGAAAGACAAACAGCAAAAGCAGAAACCAACTAAAAAAAATAACAAGGCCCAAATGAAAGTAATAATATGTGGCGCAGGTCAAGTCGGTTACGGCATCGCTGAGCGGTTAGCAGCTGAAAACAACGATGTCGCTGTAATCGACAACTCTCCAGAACTGGTTCAAAGAGTAAATGACACCCTTGATGTGCGCGGATATTTAGGCCACGGCGCCCATCCAGTCACCCTTGATGAAGTTGGTGCTAAAGACGCTGACATGATTATTGCTGTTACCCTTTATGATGAAGTGAATATGGTCGCCTGTCAGGTGGCCCATTCGCTATTTGGCATTCCTACAAAAATCGCACGTATCCGTGCTCAAACTTATCTAGAACCTCATTGGCAAGATTTGTTCACCAGAAATCATATGCCAATTGACGTTATCATTTCTCCCGAAATTGAAGTAGGTGACATGGTCATGCGCCGCTTGGGGTTACCTGGCGCATTTGAAACTGTGAATTTTGCTGAAGGGGACATTACCTTCATAGGGGTAAGTTGCACAGAAGAATGCCCTATAATTAACACCCCCCTACGGCAGCTAACCGAGCTATTTCCAGATCTAAAAGCTTTAGTGGTAGCAGCCACCAGAAATGGCAAGTTATTCGTCCCATCAAGTGATGACGCGCTTCTACCAGGGGATGATGTTTATCTCGTTGCCAAAACAACAGAAGTTCAGAGAACTTTAAAAATATTTGGTCACACTGAGAAAACAGCCCAACGTGTAATTATTGCAGGTGGTGGTAACATTGGTCTTTATGTTGGTAAAAAACTTGAAGAAAGCGCAAGCAACAGACGCGCAAAAATAGTCGAGTTAGATAGAAGCCGGGCCATCGAAATCGCTGAAAAGCTCGACAGAACTGTTGTGCTAAATGGCAGTGCTCTCAACGAAGAAATTTTAAAAGAAGCAGATGTAACATCTGCAGATACGCTAATCGCTGTCACCAATGATGATCAGGTCAATATACTCTCTTCGGTTCTTGCAAGAAGGTTAGGCTGTGAGAGAAACTTATGCCTTGTTAACAACATGTCATACATGCCTCTTGTTCGCTCATTAAATATTGGAGATAGCATTAACCCAAGAGCAATCACAGTTTCTAAAATCTTGCAGCATGTAAGGCGAGGGCGCATCAGAGGCGTTCACTCTGTTCACAATGGCACAGGCGAAGTCATCGAGGCTGAAGCCCTAGAAACATCTCCATTAATTGGCGTACCATTAAAGAAACTACAATTGCCTCACGGTATTCGCCTCGGAGCCATACACAGAAAAGGTGAAGTGATCATTCCAAATGGTGAAACAGAAATCATCGCCAATGACAGAATTATTATTTTTGCACTTACAGAAAGTGTTCGCCAGGTCGAGCACCTATTCAGAGTTAGTCTTGAGTATTTTTAAACAAGACAAATTAACTAGAGTGACGACTAACGAGTATCGCCTAAATTGGAATCAGCTTTAGGAAAAGCCCGGTTACCGCGACGGTTGCTAGTGAGCAACCCGAAGGAGCTCTAAAAAGATTCACATAAAGATTTCATGGATAACAAATGAACGGCCATGCACTAGGATATATATATGGATGGGGGTTAGCGCTCTTCTCATTAACAGTAATCCCCCCTCTCATCATTGCTCTTGCTAATAATGAAGCTTTGCCATTGGCTGCCTTTCTAGTCACAGGGCTGGCGTCCGGTTTCTTTGGGGGCTCGCTCATAATTGCTCTAAAAGGGCGCGAGATTGAAGTCTCCCGGCGCGAAAAAATTGTTTTGGTGATTGGGCTTTGGGCAACCTTTTGCCTCATAAGCGCCATCCCTTTTGAAGCATCAAACGCAATTCCAAGCCGATTAAACGCGATATTCGAAGCAACTTCAGGACTCACCACAACAGGGGCAACACTCATTGAGCAAATATCAAATTTGCCTCAATCCATTATCTATTGGCGTGCTCAACTACAGTGGGTCGGTGGCTTCATGACCCTATTCACAATCACCTACGCTTTGGTCCGCTTCATGGGCGCAGAACGCGTCACAAAAGAAATATATAAAACCACAAGTTCAGTAAATGATGAAAAGTTACATCTTTTCACAACTCTAAGATTGATCATACCTGTCTATTTAGGGTTGAGCGTTGCATTGCTTTTCGCTCTTCTCATTAGTGGCATTCCCATTTTCGATGCCATTTGTCTAACTCTCTCTACAGTTTCAACTGGTGGCTTTATGCCAAGAGACGGGGCTCTATCCACCTATGGTAATATAAATATCTTATGGATATTGAGTATCTTTATGTTCCTTGGGAGTGTTAGCATTCTATGGGTGAGTTACTTCATCAAACAGGAATGGCTAAACTTAAAAAAATTCACGGAACCTCTTTGGATTGGAGGCGCTATATTAACTCTTACCCTTGTAATGTTGTCTTTAAAATTAACATTCGATGGCGGGCGAGAGTTTTTAGCTGTAAACAAAGAAGCCGCAACAGCACTTATGAATGCTGTATCTTTAATTTCAACGACGGGTTTTGCAGCCAGCACATATAGTTTTGAACACATCTCACCAGCAATAGCCATCATCTTAATGTTGATCGGTGGTGGCGTACTCTCAACAGCAGGTGGTGTTAAATTCACACGCATTTTAATGATGTTCCGCCAGTCAAATAGAGAGTTACGCTCCCTAATATACCCTCATGAAGTACGCCCACTTTATTTAAGCAATGAAAATAAAGATCACCTGTTTATCTCAACAGTTTGGGTCACCTTTGGATTAACTGTATTGGTCATATCACTTTTAGCTGCGATCCTGTCATTCCATGGTATGGGTCTAGAAGAAGCCTTCTTTGCTGCGACCGGTATAATATCAAATTGCGGTGCATGCTATCAACAAATGTCATTTGTTCATCTGAATGAGACCATACCAATTATAGAGTTAGCAAAAACAGCTAAAATAGCCATGATTATTGGAATGATAATAGGGCGGCTAGAAATACTAATCATCATAAGTCTCTTTAACATATCATTCTGGAGACATTGATCTATACGGATGCTTGTGAGTTAATAAAAATACACTTAAAAATGACAGTTAATATAAGAGAACAATACGAAGAAGGTGTTCAGGCCTTTTTGAGATGCAGGAAATGCAGCCAGGAGCATCCAGCGCCTAGCGTTACCCTCTGGAGACCTCTAGGGCGGTTGCGTAGCACACCAACTGAAGTCCAACAAAACGAATAGCCGTGAGAGTGTCAGAGACGGTTGCTGGACCGGTTTCTAGTGGGAAAAAAGAAGGTCCATTAAAAAGTGCAACTGAAGGAACAATAAGAATGAGTAGAACAATTTACGTAAATGGGTGCTATCAGCCTTATAACAATGCACTGCTCCACGTAGAAGACAGAGCAACCCTTTTCGCAGACGCCGTTTATGAAGTCGTTGAGATAAAAGCCGGTAATCTCGTTGACCAAGATGCCCATTTAGAAAGGCTAGAACGTTCCTTAAACGAAATAAAATTGGTAACAGATTTTGCACTCCATACAATTCCTTTCATAATTAGAGAAACCATTCGCCGAAACAGAGTGAAAAACGGCTATGTATATATCCAAGTATCTAGAGGTTGCGCTCAAAGAGATTTCGTTTTCCCAAAGACAAATGAAACACCGGCAACTCTTATCATCTTTGCTCGGTCCAAAAACCCACTAAAATTGGATAAAAAATCTAAGAAAGGTATTAAGGTCATTACTCACCCCGACCTGAGGTGGAAACGACCTGACATCAAAACAACAGGCCTACTTGCAAGTGTACTAGCAAGGCAAACAGCCATTGAACAAGGGGCTGAAGAAGCATGGCTTTATAATAAAGATAAAATCATCACTGAAGGGGCTGCTAGCAACGCATGGATTGTAAACAATCAAAATGAGCTAATCACTCATCCTGCCAATCAATCCATTTTAAAAGGAATAACACGTGAAGGGGTAATGCAGCTCGCAAAAGAGTTAAACCTTAAATTTAGTGAAAGACCATTCTCAATAGAAGAGGCCAAAGAGGCAAAAGAAGCTTTTATCACTGCAGCAACTAATTTAGTAATGCCTGTTACCCAAATTGACGAAAAAACTGTGAATGATGGCAAATCAGGGCCAATTTCTTTAAAATTAAGAGAAATATTTCATGAATTTGCCCAAATATCCCATTAAGCAATGTTAAATCCACAGAAAAAATACTGAAAAAGACTGAAAAAACACTGGAAAATACGGAAAAAAACTGTGAGGGCTTTTAAAATCTCTAACATCAGAGATACTAAGTAAATGATTTGAATATAAGTTTAAAATATAGAATCTAAAGAAATGAGTTTAAATAAAAGTAGTTTGAATAATAAAAATGGACAAAGAAATTTAAATCAAATTAATATTCTGTGTTCCTAAAGTAATTGCCACAACAAAATAACGGAAAAAAAACATGGCTAACGATAAAAATCAAAATCTACAGGACGCATTCTTAAATAATGTGAGAAAAAGCAAAACTCCACTAACAATTTTCTTGGTGAATGGAATAAAACTACAAGGTGTGGTCACATGGTTTGATAATTTTTGTGTACTCTTACGCAGAGATGGTCATTCTCAATTGGTATATAAACATGCCATTTCAACCATAATGCCAGGCCAGCCTGTTCAGATGTTTGAAGGCGAACCAGCAGCCGACGAAACAAACGAATAACAGCTTCGTCGCATCTAAATGGCCATAAAGAAAATTATTCAGGCCCATTTCTCAAGTCTAAGACTTAAGGTAAAAAACTTAAGTTTTTTGGACAAAGGAATTCATTTGGTCATAGGTCAAACATATGCTTAGATTTGATCAGTACAAATGCTACTTAAAATTTTCTTCGAACAAAACAAAAAACGGTAGTTAACTACCTTAAAAGCGAGCAATAAAATAACCAGCACAAGAGAGAACAATAGTCCCAAATCTAAAAAGAAGGGATCAAAAAACCAAACGGTTCAATTTCAAATAGAAGACGAACCAGCTGTACAAACAACGTTGCTCGCCCCTTACGATAACAAAAAATCCAAATCTAAATCGGCTGAACTTGACCCAAGGCCCATTGATGATCGGATGGAAGAAGCGCTGGGTCTGGCGCAAGCTATTGACCTTGAAGTCAATGCATCTATTGCAGTCCCTTTGGACACGATCCGCTCAGCAACTTTGTTTGGCCAAGGAAAGGTCGAAGAATTAAAAGAAATCATCCACGACAATCACTCTGAACTTGTTGTTGTTGATCATAGCCTCAGCCCTGGACAACAACGAAACTTGGAAAACGAGTGGGATGTAAAAATCCTAGATCGTACAGGATTAATCCTCGAAATCTTCGGCCGCCGTGCAGCCACAAGGGAAGGGCGGCTTCAAGTAGATCTTGCCCACCTCAACTACCAAAAATCTCGACTTGTTCGCTCCTGGACTCACCTTGAACGGCAAAGAGGCGGCCAAGGCTTTATGGGCGGGCCAGGCGAAACTCAGTTAGAAGCAGATAAACGCCAGCTTCAAACCAGAATTATGAGCCTGACAAAAGACCTAGAAAAGGTCAAAAAAACCAGGGACTTACACCGTAAAAAACGCAAACAAATCCCATACCCCATCATTGCACTCGTGGGATACACAAACGCCGGAAAATCAACACTCTTTAACCATTTAACCGGCGCAGATGTCATGGCTAAAGATCAACTCTTTGCCACACTAGACCCAACCATGCGCTCAATCCTTTTGCCATCCGGCGCTAAAGTCATTATGTCGGACACTGTGGGTTTTGTTTCAAACCTACCAACACAGCTTGTCGCCGCCTTTAGAGCAACCTTGGAAGAAGTGCTAGAAGCCAACATCATTCTTCACGTGCAAGATGCGTCCAACCCAAGCAGAGACCAACAACGCAGTGACGTCATCAAAATTCTAAAAGAATTGGGAATTAAAGAAGAAGAAGAAAGCGCACCTATTTTTGAAGTGTGGAATAAAATCGATCAAATTCCTCAAATAGATGAGAAACCTGATGATAGTTTCATAGAAGAAACGCCAATTCTAACAGACACGAACAACGATGAAACAACGCCGTTTCTGATCTCAGCCAAAACAGGCGAGGGGATTGACCAACTTCTAAACGCTTTGGATAAACAACTAGAAGAACATGAAATCAACTTAGATCTAAAACTAAAAGTCAACGAAGGGATGATCGTCAGTTGGCTCTATGAAAATGGGCAAGTCACTCAAGGTGATACAGACAATTCGGGAGAAACAGAATATTCAGTTACACTCCCTAAACGCCTGGCCGGTCGGTTAGAGAAGATGCTTACGCCGGCAAGAGAACAATAGACTTTGCTAATTCTTTGGCTCTAAAGTTTTTGCTTCATCCCAAAGTGCGTCCATCTCCTCAAGGCTCGCCTCATCAAATGAAACACCGCGCGCATGAAGTTCTTTTTCAATATATGAAAATCGAGAACAAAACTTATTATTCGCATGACGACCTGCATGCTCTGGATCGATATTTAAATGCCGAGCTAAATTTGTGATGACAAATAATAAGTCACCAATTTCTTCAGTTAGTTTTTCTTGAGAATTTACAGAATAGCCTGCATCCGTCTTGTCCTTCTGTGCATCGTCAAAAGCCTCTCTGACCTCATTTAATTCTTCCTCAATTTTATCAAAAACAAACGATGCATCCGGCCAATCAAACCCAACTTTTGCAGCTTTGTTTTGTAACTTCACCGCTCGGCTAAGTCCTGGCAATCCAACTGGCACATCATCTAGAATAGAGGAGGTGGCACCACTAATCTTATCTCCTTTCAAAGACTTTTCTTCAGCCTTAATCTGCTCCCACATACCCTTTATTTCCAAATCACTCTTAAGGTCATCATCACCAAAAACATGCGGGTGTCTACGAACTAACTTCTCGCAAATAGCTTGAATAACATCTTGAAACTTAAAGCTTTCCTCTTCTGAAGCCATCTGTGCGTAATAAACAACTTGAAAAAGCAAATCACCAAGCTCTTCGCACAAGTCCTGTCTTTCACCACGGTCAATCGCATCGATAACTTCATAAGCTTCTTCAATTGTATAAGGAGAGATCGACTTAAAATCTTGTTTCAAATCCCACGGGCAGCCACCATCAGGGTTACGTAATTGCGCCATAATCGCAAGCAGGTCATCAATAGAATAATCTTCTTTGATGAAAGATTGCTTTATCTCGTTTTTGTTCAGATCCGTTTTAGTCATATCAATGAAAATCCTATAACAACTGAGTCAAAGAGTACTTATAAAAACAAAAAAAGAGGACATTCCAAAAAGAATGTCCTCTTTATAAACAATTAGATCAAAAGCACCAAAATCCCATTAGTTAAAAAAGAATAAGTTAGTACATAATCTAGAACGCCTTACGCATCAGCGTCTTTGTCATCATCATTAGAAGCCGCTTCGTTAGTTGCTTCTTCAGTAGCGTCTTCGTCAGATGCATCATCATCTTCAGTTGGCTCAGCACCTTCTTCAAACACATCTTCAGTTGAAAGAACTTCTTCTTCAGCTTCTTCAACTTCGATCGTTACATCTTCACCGCGTGCTTGACGTTCAGCTTCTTCTTCTGTACGCGCCACGTTGATGTTCACATTAACTTCAACTTCTGGGTGAAGACTTACAAGCACTTCATGTACGCCAAGAACCTTAATAGGACGGTTCAACAAGATCTGGTTACGATCAATTTGTATGCCATTTTCGCAAATCGTTTCAGCAATATCTCTTGAGCTAACTGAGCCATAAAGCTGACCTGTATCACCAGCTTGGCGAATAGCCGTGAAAGTTTCACCCGCAACTTTTTCGCCAACTTTGGTAGCTTCACCTTTAAGTTCAAGGTTACGCGCTTCAAGTTCTGCTCGTTGTGCATCAAAATGTGATTGGTTTTTTTCATTCGCACGAAGGGCTTTACCCTGTGGAAGTAGGAAGTTACGTGCAAAACCATCTTTAACAGTAACGGTCTCACCCATTTGGCCTAAGCGGCGAATACGTTCAAGAAGAATAACTTTCATAACAGTCTCTCAATTTAGCTCACTAATGAGCTTTTGTAAGTTTTTAATTTATAAAAGAGGGAGAACCGAATGAGAAAAAGAGGAGATATTCGCGCCGGTTGCTGGTGGGCAATCTGAAGGCACAAAAGAGTCATCACTCTTTCATTCGCTGTCCCGCTTTCGCGGTTAGAGCTAACAATTCTGGATGCAAAATCCAGGAAAGTGGGCTCAACTAAACTTTTCTTTGAAAAGTTTTTTTTAACTGACCCAACATAAAAAGTTGGGTCAGTAGATAATCTATCTAATCAACTCGATTAGCTAATTACATATGGGATCAAACCAAGAAAACGTGCGCGCTTAATCGCTTTAGCTAGTTCACGTTGTCTCTTAGCTGAAACAGCTGTAATTCGAGATGGAACAATTTTGCCGCGCTCTGAAATAAAGCGTTGTAGCAATTTCACATCTTTATAATCAATTTTCGGAGCGTTATCTCCTGAAAATGGGCAAGTTTTACGGCGACGATGAAAAGGACGACGCACTGGTAATTGAGCTATATTTTGCATCTCTTATGACCTTCCTCTGAAATCTTGACGGTCACCACGATCACCGCGGTCGCCACGATCATCACCACGTCCACGAGGACGGCGATCATCACGATCGTTCTTGCGCATCATTGCTGATGGATTTTCATCATGTTCATCAACACGAATAGTCATAAAACGCAGCACATCTGTAGAAATGCTCATTTGACGCTCCATTTCAGCTATAGCAGCTGGTTCAGCATCAATGTTCAGCAATGTGTAGTGTGCTTTACGATTTTTCTTAATTTTGTAAGAAATCGGTTTAATACCCCAATATTCATTCTTGAGGATTTTACCGTTACCTTTTTCAAGGATCGTCTTTAATTCTTCAATCAACGTATCAACTTGCGCTGTTGAAAGCTCCTGACGACCGAGGAGAACATGCTCATAAAGTGGCATGAAAGAGCCTTTCTATTTTAAATGACATAAACTGATCCAATGCATAGCCTTCGACGAGCCTAGTGAAAGGCCCTCAGTGCGGATGCTTTGTGGGCATCTGAAGCACAATTAAAAAAGTCAAACTCGTATGGAGTGAAGACACCTAATAAGAAAACCTTAAAAGTTCAGCCTTCAACTGAATCAATCTAAAAAAAGCTATATATGAGAAAAAAAGCAAAAAAGCAAAGGAAATATTGTGCAAAATAGTTTGTACCAAGCAATGTTTTGGCGGGATTTCACCGAAGTGACGGTAACTATCACTTGCTTTTTAGGTGTAGAGACGATTAATAGAGCAAAATTAAATGAAGTCGAACTTAAAATGGTAGGAATAATATGTCCATAGCATTTACATTTCCAGGACAAGGTAGCCAACAAGTTGGGATGGGTAAAGATCTAGCCGATAGCTATCAAGTAGCACGCGATGTCTTTAATGAAGTAGACGATGCATTAGGAAAAAGCCTCACAAAAACCATGTGGGACGGCCCAGCTGAAGATCTAACATTAACCGAAAATGCCCAACCAGCCTTAATGGCTGTCTCAATTGCAGTTATGCGTTGCTTAGAAAGCGAATTCGGTTTTGATCTGGCTTCAAAGGTAAAATATGTTGCAGGCCACTCGCTAGGCGAATATTCAGCCCTAGCAGCAGCAGGAACATTCACACTAACCGATACAGCCCAACTATTGCGAATTCGCGGCAAATCAATGCAAGCAGCCGTTCCAGTCAATGAAGGCGCAATGGCAGCTTTATTGGGTCTAGACTTACCGGATGCAATTAAATTAGCTGAAAAAGCAAGTCTAGCAGAAGATGGCTCAAGTGAAGTCTGTAATGCAGCAAATGACAATGCACCTGGACAAGTTGTTTTAAGTGGCCATAGAGCTGCTATAGAGCGAGCTGTAGAGCTTGCAAAAGAGTTTGGTGCCAGAAGAGCAGTCCTCTTGGATGTAAGCGCACCGTTCCATTGCTCTTTAATGCAACCAGCAGCAGACGCGATGAAGGATGCGCTCTCAAACACA
This sequence comes from Hyphomicrobiales bacterium, assembly GCA_021775385.1. Classification (GTDB taxonomy): domain Bacteria; phylum Pseudomonadota; class Alphaproteobacteria; order Rhizobiales; family HXMU1428-3; genus HXMU1428-3. The sequence goes on from JAJFHW010000091.1 coordinate 24,030, forward strand.
GAAATGAACAATCCTGTGGTACCGCTAGTGGCCAATACATTAGCAAAGGCTGTTACAGACGCTGATACAATCCGCGAAGGGCTGGTTAATCAAGTCACCGGCCAAGTTCGCTGGAGAGAATCCGTCGAATTCATGGCCGCAAATGGTATCACAACATTTTATGAAGTTGGGTCTGGCCGTGTTTTAACGGGGTTAGCACGCCGTATCGAGCGAAGTTTAGAAGCCAACTCAATTGGCACACCAGACGACATTAAAGGTTCAGCTGAGATCTTCAGCGCTTAATAAATGATACATAAAAAAGTGAGGTCACATAGCAGTCAGGTTAGACAGTCAAGTGGCACAGCAAGAACAAATATAAAAGTAATAAAATAGTAAAGTGAGAATTCAATGTTCGATTTAACAGGTAAAACAGCGCTTATCACTGGTGCTTCAGGTGGCATTGGTGCAGCAATTGCAAAAACGTTGCACGAACAAGGCGCCACCATCGCCATCTCAGGCACACGCCGTGAAAAATTGGAAGAAGTGGCAAGCTCACTAGGCTCAGATCGTGTCCATATCACTCCCTGCAACCTTAGTGACAGAGACGCTGTGAATGCTCTCATAGGCCAAGCAGAAGAAGCTGTAGGTGGAAAATTAGACATTCTTGTCAATAATGCTGGCATCACCAAAGATAATCTCTTCATGCGTATGAAAGATGAAGAGTGGGATGATGTAATTGCTGTTAACTTGACAGCCGCCTTCACATTAATGCGCGGTGCACTACGGGGCATGATGAGAAACCGCTCAGGACGTATTGTCAATATTGCGTCTATTAGCGGCGTCATTGGCAACCCAGGCCAACCAAACTATTCAGCAAGTAAAGCTGGCCTTGTTGGTATGTCAAAATCGCTAGCAAGAGAAATTGCCCCCCGCGGCATAACAGTTAACTGTATTGCTCCAGGTTTCATCTCAACTCCTATGACAGATGAGTTGAACGAAAAACAAGTTGAACAAATAGCACAGGCAATCCCAACAGGCACTTTTGGTGACCCAGATGACATTGCAGCAGCCGTTCTTTACCTAAGTTCAGACGAAGCAAAGTATATGACAGGCCAAACATTGCATATAAATGGGGGATTGGTGATGGTTTAAAACCAATCACCCTCTTGCAGAAAGATTTAAATGGTGCTAGCGAAAGTACCTGAAACAATAATAAATACTCAAGATATTGCCTAGATAATAAAAAATGACACATCCTAAAGGATGAAATTTTTACCAAACGGCTAGAAATGTCATTAAATAAATTATTTAAATTGATTTTGGGGGGCCTATAAAGTAGTCAATCTTAATAGACCTATTAACTGGAATACCTCAAAGACTTTGAACCAGCTTAATGTTTCATAAGTTGGACTTTACAAGTGTTTGAAAATGAGCGAAATCAAAAGAGACATCTGAACTTGATTTATTAAATTCAGTACTCATTTGGTTTTTAAATACAAAGACCTTAAATAAATAATCATGAGGCAGAAATATGAGTGACATTGCAGGACGCGTCAAAAAAATCGTCATCGAGCACCTAGGTGTAGAAGACGAAAAAGTTGTCGAAAATGCGAGCTTTATCGATGATCTTGG
>JAJFHW010000092.1 GCA_021775385.1 Hyphomicrobiales bacterium
TTAGCAACAATCCAATCACATCCCTTTTTCTTCAATTTTTTCGTTGCATGTTCAATAACAGTTTCCGTTTCAGCTGCAAACCCAATGAGTAGGCGAGGGCGCTGATCTTTCAACTCAGACTGATCTTTTAAACCGGCAAGGGTCGCTAAAATGTCAGGGTTTTCAGCAAGGTCAAAAATCGGTAGGCCGTCGTTTGATTTTTTCATTTTCTGGCCAGCAGATTTTTTCACACGCCAATCAGCAACAGCTGCCGCACATATGGCAATGTCAGCCGGCAAGTTCGCAAGTGTCGCATCCCGCATTTCACGCGCCGTTTCAACTTCAATAAAGCGAACGCCTGTTGGCGGTGATAATTTTGTGGGACCAGAAATCAAAGTTACATTGGCACCAAGCGATGCAGCCATCTCAGCCAATGCGTAGCCTTGTTTACCGCTTGACCTGTTCGCAATGTAACGAACAGGGTCAATAGGTTCATGAGTAGGGCCAGCTGTAATAAGAACTGTCTTGCCTGACAGTGGTCCAGAATTAAGAGGATCTTTTTTTACATGCAAAGCAGTCTGGATGGCTTCGACTATTTCCGCAGGTTCACTAAGCCGGCCGGGGCCAGTTTCACCGCACGCCATGTCACCGACATCAGGACCAACAAAGGTGGCGCCATCTTTTTTCAAGGTTGCTATATTGCGTTGGGTTGCTGGGTGATCCCACATGAGATCATTCATCGCCGGAGCAATAAGAACATCCTTGTCCGTTGCAAGTAATAATGTGCTGGCTAAATCATTTGCTAATCCATTAGCCATCTTAGCCATAAGGTCAGCGGTAGCAGGTGCGACAACAACCAGGTCAGCTTGGCGAGAGAGTTGAATATGCCCAATTTCTGTCTCGTTTTTTAAATCAAACAAGTCTGTGTGAACTTGTGTCTCGGCTAAAGTGGCAAGCGAAAGAGGGGTCACAAATTCAGCCCCCGCATTTGTTAGAACAGGAGTGACTGAAATATTCTGCTCTTTTAATCGGCGGATTAATTCCAAACATTTATAAGCGGCAATCCCGCCACCAATAATCAAAAGAATAGATTTTTTATCGGGCATCTTATTCTCACAAATAAAAATCGTTAAATTAAAAACACTTGTTTTATCTATATAATATCTCGTTCAACGGGTTTCAATCTAGCAAAAACTAGTTAAACCAACTGTTTAATTGCAATAACAGCAAGACTAAGGGCAACGATCCATAGCGCAATTTGGTTTGAGAGTGGCTTTTGTTGTCTCCCCCCCACCAATTGGTTTAGTGTTTCCTCATCCATGTCTTGAACTTTACCAGATAGGCGCGATAGACCGTTCATGTTTTTCTCTAAAACCGTTAAGTGGTTCGGAATTTCGTCCATGAACTGATCAAGCGCTCGTAATCCAGCGGCCATCTTTTTCATCTTAGCAACAGGGCCGAGCTGATGTTGCAGCCACTCTTTAACAACCGGCTCAGACGCTTTCCATAAATTAAGCTCTGGGTTCAGTGTACGTGCGACCCCTTCAGCGATGACCATGTTTTTCTGCAAAAGGATAAGTTCAGGCCGAGCCGCCATATCGTAAACAGCAGTATATTCGAGTAATTGCCCAAGGAACCGCGCCATAGAAATCTCAAAAGCTGCCTTGTCTGCAATCGGCTCTCCAATTGCGCGCAACCCTTGCGCAAATTCTTCAACTGAATGATGGTCTGGAACATAGCCAGCATCAACATGCGCCTGTGCGGCATCCAAATAGTCGCCGGTTACAAAACCGTGCAAAATGCGTGCAAGGAACCTTTGTTCCTTCGGTTTCATACGCCCCATAATGCCGCAATCAATCGCAACTAAGTTGCCTGCTTTATCGACAAATAAATTCCCCGGATGCATATCAGCATGAAAGAACCCATCTCGCATCGCATGACGCAAAAATGATTGCAGCACATGGGTGCCAAGTTCTGTGAGGTTATGCCCTTCTTTTTCAAGGGCCTCAATATTTGAAATCGGGATGCCATCTATCCACTCAGTAGTGAGAACCCGTGCCGTCGTATGAGACCAATGAACATCAGGCGTTCTGAATTTTTCATCTTGGCTAGTGTTCTCTCTCAGTTCACTAATAGCAGAAGCCTCTAACCGAAGATCAAGCTCAATGGTCACAGAGCGATCAAGCGTTTTTACAACATCAACCGGCCGCATGCGACGAGCGGCTTTTGAAAAAGTTTCAACCAAATTCGCCGCAAAACGAAAGCTATCCTGATCCTGGAAAAAACGTTTCTCAACTCCCGGCCGTAACACTTTGACAGCAACTTGTCGTTCAATGCCCTTATCCAATATCGTGGCTTTATGCACCTGAGCAATCGACGCTGCCGCAATAGGTGGTCCGAATTCAACAAAAAGCTTGTCGATCGGGGCCCCTAATTGTTTTTCAATCTCTACTATTGCTTCATCTTGTGGAAAAGGGGGGAGCCGGTCTTGCAAAGTCGAGAGATCATTGGCCAGCTCTGGGCCGATAATATCACTACGGGTGGCTAGAAATTGCCCAAGCTTAATGTAAGTAGGCCCGAGCTTGGTCAGAGCCGTAACCAATCGTTCCGACGCGGGTTGATGCCCAAAAGGCGCTCGTAATATCATGCCTAAAACAGAAAATGGCAAAAGCAACAAACGCATCAGTTTCACAGGCAAAGGCGTAGGAATATGTTTAGGGAATAATGTCACCCCATAATAGGTAAGGGTAATGCCAGCTTTAATCAGGCGATATGTGTTACTGAGTGGGTTAGCCATAAATCTATTACAATTATTCTAATGGTTGAGACGGTTAAGTAGTTGAAAGAGATTAAGAAGAAGTCTTAAGTGCGCCAGCCTGAATGAAGAGCTGCAATTCCGCCAGTGAGGTTTCGGTAATTGCTACGCGAAAATCCAGCCTCAGAAATCATCGATTTAAAGACCTCTTGTTTGGGGAATTTGCGAATGCTCTCAACCAAATATTGATAAGGCTCGCCATCCCCCATCACCATCTCTCCCATTTTCGGGATCACATGAAACGAAAATTTTTCATAAATTTCATCAAGTACTGGCATGGTGACTTCTGAAAATTCAAGACAAATGAAGCGCCCACCAGGTTTTAAAACGCGGTAAGCTTCGGTAAGAGCAAAATCAATGCGTGGCACATTGCGAATACCAAAAGCGATCGTGTAACTATCAAACGTCTTATCTTCAAAAGGAAGGCTTTCTGCATTGCCTTCAATAAATTCGATTTTTGAAGCGGTGCCATTTTCGATAGCTCGTTCGCGTCCAACTTCCAGCATTTCTCGTGATATATCTAAAACCGTACCCTTAGCTTCAGAGCTGGCTTTTTCTAAAATACGAAATGTAATGTCACCAGTGCCACCAGCAACGTCCAAATGGTTCAAAGGGCCAACTGAGCGCGGTGCTAACATGGTAATAAGTTCATTTTTCCAAACCCTGTGCATCCCGCCTGACATAAGGTCATTCATCAGGTCATAGTCTTTTGCAACGCGAGAAAATACATGATTAACCCGGCCTTGTTTTTCGCTTGGGGGTACGGTTTGAAAACCATAAGAACTTGTGTTGTCTGTCATCTCTATCTATCTGTACGTTTTCTTGATTTAAACTTTGCCTGCACCATAGCTGATCCCGCGATTGATTGCCAGATAGCAAGATTTAATTGAGTAAATATAGCACATCAATTTTGCCCATAATCTGTAGACTTGGTAAAGAAATCAATGGAAAGGGCGTGAAATAAAGGGCATCTTGCCTCAAATCCATTTATCTAGCCCTAAATCACATTTTGTGAGGAACAAAAATGCCAGAATTGCCTGAAGTCGAAACGGTCATGCGAGGACTATCTCCTCATATGACGGGGGAAAAATTTGTAAAAATCGAGCAAAATAGAGAAAATTTGCGCTTTCCCTTTCCAAAAGACTTCGTCAAACGTTTAACCGGTGTAAAAGTTGAGTATTTATCGAGGCGAGCAAAATACGTTCTCGTTCACCTTTCTTCAAAAGACATTCTTATGATGCATCTCGGCATGAGCGGAAAGTTCACAGTAAATGGAGATGTGAGTTTAGGAGACAACAACGTTAACCCCAAACATGATCATATTGTTTTTCATCTCTCTAATGGCGATGTCATTCGCTATAATGATCCACGACGCTTCGGTTATATGGATTTAGTAGAAGACGTGAATTTACAAAACCATAAATCCTTTATTGATCTGGGCCCTGAGCCCCTGGGAAATGAGTTTAGTGAAGTCACATTGGCTGAAAAAGCGGTTATCAAAGATAAAAACGGCAAAGTAAAACAGGCAAAAAAAACTCCAATAAAATCTTATCTACTAGATCAACGCGTTGTTGCAGGCCTAGGTAATATTTATGTGCTCGAAGCTTTATACAAAGTAAAAATAAACCCAAAACAACCAGTATCAATACTGGTTACCAAAGCAGGTAAACCAACCAAAAAAGCGACAGAACTCACGAAAGCCATTCGCCAAGTTTTGCAAGATGCCATTAAAGCAGGCGGCTCTACCTTGAAAGATTACGCAAAAGCAGATGGCTCACTCGGTTATTTCCAACATTCATTCCAGGTTTACGGAAGAGAAGGCGAGCCGTGCCTCGCAAAAACTTGCAAAGGCACTATCGAGCGCATTGTTCAATCTGGCCGCTCGTCTTTCTTCTGCCCAAATTGCCAAAAAATTTAAGTTAGTGCGTGTCGCACAAAAGTGGATTTCGGTTTTGAGAAAAAGACACTCTCTAGTTCAAAATAAAAAACCCCCGGCGAAGTATCGCCGGAGGCAATTTTTTTTAGGATTAGCCGTAAAGTTTAAAAGAATTGACTGTTAGGTTTTTTCTTCAACTTTAATTGTGGCTGCGGTTTGAAAACCTTTGGCTTTGGTTTGAACTGCGGCTTGATCTTTACAGGTTTTTTATAAACCGGTTTTTTCAAGATTGGCTTTTTATAAATAGGCTTCTTAGGCTTATAAATAATTGCCTTTTTCTTACAGCTTGCACCGCCTTTGCCAATTGGCTTTCTAGTCCAGCCTTTCGGGCAACCGCAATACCAACCCTTGCCACGCTTGTATAATTTACCATTGTAACAGGGTGGTTTTGGAGTTGAGACTTGGCGCTTCTTACAACTTGCACCACCCTTTTTACCAATTGGTTTTCTAGTCCAACCTTTCGGGCAACCACAATACCAACCATTGCCGCGCTTCAATAGCTTGCCACTATAACAAGGAGGCTTGGCTACAACTTTGGGCTTTGAGCAATAAGCACCACCGTTGCTATAGGCTTTACGCTTATAGTTTGCTGGGCATTTGCAATACCAACCCTTGCCTCTTTTAACCAGGCGACCATTGATACAGTCAGGCTTAGGAGTGCTCACTGGTGGCTTGATACAAGCAGCACCACCATTTTTCCCAATTGGTCTACGGTTCCATCCCTTAGGACAGACACAGCGGTAAGCTTTACCAGCTTTCACCAACTTACCTGAGCGACAAGGAGGAACGGTAGATACTTGAGGTGAACAAACACCTTTCTTGTTACGTGAGTATCCAGCTTTACAAACACAGCGACCATTTTTGTCTTTAAATTCGTTACGGCCAGGTTTACAGCCCTGCGGAATTTTCTGACAAATGCCATAGTTGTTTTTAGCAAATCCAGATTTACAAACACATTGACCTTGTGAGTTACGGAACTCATTTGGACCAAGCTTGCAAATTTTAGGAAGCTTCACGCAATAACCATTTTTGCTACGAGAGAAGCCAGCTTTACAAACACAACGACCATACTTGTCTTTGAATTCATTGCGGCCAGGCTTACAACTCTGTGGTTTCACACAGACACCACGTTTGTTCTTAGCATAGCCAAGCTTACAAACACATTGACCTTGTGAGTTGCGGAACTCGTTTGGACCGAGCTTACAAACAGGAGGCAGTTTCACGCAATAACCACGTTGAGTGCGGTTATAGCCAGCTTTACAAACACAGCGACCATATTGGTCTTTGTACTCATTGCGACCAGGCTTACACGTGTCAGGTTTGCGGCAGATGCCATCTGAGCCACGAGTGTAACCTCGAAGGCAAACACATTTACCTTTGCGGGTTTTGTACTCGCCTTGACCAGGTGTACAGCCGCGTGACGGTGGTACACAAAGTTTTGGACCTTTGCGAACAAAACCAGGGCGGCATATGCAACGGTTGTCACTTGTCCGCATTTCACCTTTACCAACTTTACAAAGCGGCTCAAGATCTACAGGCGGAATAACTGGCGGTATACCCGTATCACCAACACAGCGACGACCATTCCATTTTGTGCCAGATGGGCAGACACAAGCACCATTGTCGTTCATCACTAGTGGCGCACGGCATTGGTCTTCTTTAGGAGGATCAAGTGTAAAGTTATGACACCCAACAATTTCACCATTACCAGCTTTACCATTAGTACCAGGTGCCGCTTTCGCGCCTCCATTGCCTATAGCAGGGTCAGTAACCATGGCACAATTGCGCAGAGTTCCATCAACTTTTACACTCTCTTCAAAAAGAAGACTGATTTGATGGGTCTGACTTTCACCAGCAGCCAAGTCTAACGTCCCTTGGCAAACAAAAGGAACAGCCGTTGGTTGCACAGCACATGGCAGAGGCGGTGAAATTGATTGAATAGCTACAGTCAATCCATTTCCAGCAAGACCAAGTGCATCAGCAATCTTAACAGAACCATTAAAGTCAGAAGTACCAGTATTTTTGATGGTTACATCAAACGTACAAGCTTCACCTTTAATACATTGAGCAGGGCCTGTTTTTTCAACGCGGATATCAACACCGCCTTCAACACAAGCTTTTCCAATGATAGAGCGGTTTTCTTCAGTGCCTTTAGGCTCATAATGGCCAGTTGCACAGTTTCTATAACGCTCATTGCCTTTACCTGAAAGTTTGATTTTAGCGTCAAAATAACGGGTCGTACCAGGTGTTAGGTGCTCTCCATTAATTGCACAAACCAAATCAGGAACAGGTTCTCCTTCACAAGACCATTCAGGTCCATCAGGAGTTACATCTTCTGAAGTAAGAGGAGCATTCGTGCCAATGATACGTGCAACATCATAGATGCGAATAATACCAGTAGCTGGGCCACCACCATTATTACGAACCATAATCCGGCAAGAAATTAGTCCACCAAGTACACCAGGCTTACATTGCTTATCAATAGAAAGATCTGGTTTCTTGTCATCCTCTGGGTCTGAACCAGGTTCAGGGTCTTCAGGTAAATCACCTTCAGCACAAGCCTTGTCATTGCCAGGCTTAGCGTCCTTCAAAGTGGCGCAATTCTCAATTGTCTTCCCTTGATGTTCTGTTGGGTAATTGAATTTTGCACGAACTTTCAGAATAGTCTGAGCACCCGCAGGCAAGTTCGACGGAGGATGAGTACAAGTAAAGTTTTGCCCATCCACCGTTACACAATTCCAAGGTGGAACAGGTGTGAAGGTTACATTGTCTGGTTTATCGGAAAAACTATCTTTAATTTCCATTGGACCATTAAAATCACCATCGCCAATGTTTTTGACAATGATTTCATAATCGAGCGTACACCAGTTATATTTACCAGAAGGCAAACTGGCACTACAATGTCTAAGCTTATAAGTTTTTTCAATTTTAAGCTCAGGCTCTTTCTCATCATTTTCATCAGGACAACCAGGGCTGCCTTTGATGCAAATTTCTGCACAATCTTTATCATTGGAAAGGTCGCCAAACGGGGCAACACCCATTTTACCATAATTTAATTTTGCACAGTTTTTGATTTTATCACTCGGCCACGCATTGCCAGGTGTAAAGCCTAATTTGAGGTCTTTAAATTCACCAGGGTTCAGCGTTAGCGATGGGTGCTTACAAATATACATGGCAAGCCCAAGGTTATAAGCACAGCTCCAACTCACATTCGGGCCACTAGTAATGGCTGCACGATGTGGAATTTGCCATTCATAAAGGGCAAGTTTACCAGTATATTTTTTATCTCCCACATTCTTAACGCGAATGCGGAATTTGCAATCACCAGAAGTCTTGTCACATTCAGAAACAAGCGCTTTTTTGGTGACTTCTAAATCAGGCTCTTTATCATCATCACAAGGAATGTCCTCAGGGATATCAATGATGATTTCTTCAGTACAGCAAGTTGCCAAACCATCAAAGTCAGCAGGGCCAACTTGTTTCACATTGTTGGTCAGAAGGTGAACGGTCATGCCTTTTGTGGCACCAAGTAGGTCCCATTCAAGGACACCGCCACCAGGAGGCACAACTTGGAAAGCAGGGTTCACAACAACACCGGGAGTAAGCGAAGTTAGCTCAATAGTAGTACCAGCAAGCTCAGGCCCAACAGGCATCTTGTAAGTAAGGTTACCAAGAGGCCCACCTTTACATTCAACTTCACCTTTTTCAAATTTGATACACGGTCCATCACCAGGGTCGCCGCCGCCATCATCTGGCTTGTCACAGTCCGTCAGGTCGATGGTGAATTTAGTTTTCTTACCATCTTTCCAATTGGCTGGATCGGGTAATGAAGGGTCATGGCTCTTCGCGTTGGTGATGCCAAAATCAGTTGTCACCTTCAGCTTGGCTTGGTTAGCCTTCACTTTAGGTACCGGGAATTCAGCTTCATCAATTTTAGCAATCGCGGTAATCGTCCAAGAACGATCATCTAATCCGCCATCACCATCTTTCTTATCAGCAGAAAATTGAATGCCAGCCGTCATGAAGTGATCATTTGGGTTGGTGACAGTTGAAAATGCAAAAGGGGTTGCACCAAGAATATCACCTTTAACACTGGCAGATACCCAGGATAACCCTTTTGGAAGTTTATCAGTTACCTTTTGCGAAGCATTCGTAAACTCTTTGACATGAAACGCGGTCGGGTCATCCCAAAAACCAGGCGTACCTTGTACATGCAATTTAATTTTAAACCGCACATGCTTACAGCCCAGTTGCTCAGCTGTCTTGGTGAAAGAAAGCTTCGTTTCTGGTTGCGGTGGTTGGCCACCTGGTTGGACTTTATCCCCAGGCCCTTTAGGAACAGGAGGGCCGCCAGGCAGTTTTTTTTGCAGCCATTGGCTGGGTTTTTGCGCAGGCGATTTAGCCTGTACGGGCAGTATGGCACCAAGGGAAAGGCTGAGACCTAGCCCAATGGCACTAATCCAGCGTAACGTGGATCCTTTGTTTTTTTGAGGTAACATGTCTTTCTCCCAAGCCTTAGAAGAGGCCTTTTTAGGTTTATCTCTATATCTGTCGCCAAAGGGCGTGAAAAAGTTCATTTCAGCCTCCTATGGTGCACAGCTAAACGCAGGAGCTTTGAGAGGGAGCACAGCTTTACAGCATGGAAACTCTCCGCCAGCATCAGCGTCGGCTTTGTTGTAGAGACAAACACCAAGGTCATAATTCTCATTGGGAAGCACACCTAAAACATCAAGTGTGTAAGGAGAAAGGGGACCAGGTATGGTCTGCATTTTAGGCGTCACATCAATTCCAGGCGTGAAAGACTTTGCTTTCATGCTATTGGCACCAATGCCAGCCGTTTCTTTTAGGTAAAGGTCAATCTGTAATTCACCGGCAAAGCTACAGAAATAATCAATCGCTTTAACAGTTACACAGCGGCCTTTCCCGCCAGGAGGTGTATCGTCACCTGGATAATCTTCAGGTTCTGGTAAATCCCAAGGATAAGGATAATAATCATTATAACCCACTTGGCCTTCACAAGGACGGTAGACTTCAGTATCGCCCACATAGCCCTTCACTTCAGGGTCATCAAAAAGACCATCAAAATCAATGAAATAACTCGCCCAAGGCGGAGTGTTTTGTGGTCTTGTAAGAGATTTATCCGTGAGTTGGACACCATGAACGTTAAATGGTCCACTAGGTGCTAATTGATCTTTCAGTTCTTCATTATAGCGAAGATTATCACCTGTTTTAACCAAAGTGGCATCACAAGCTCCAAAATTCATCGTGCCATCTGGGTTATAACCATATTGGAGATCAATACCGCCCAAAGCTAATTTATGATCCGGCTCAAACCCAACAGCATAATTCGCTGGTGTTTCTACCCAACGACTCGGTGTAGCAGGGTCATCTGGTGTTTCTGGATGATAGCGTAGCACATCAGACTCTTTTGATTTCGCAAAAGAAGCATAATCATATGGGTTTTGAAGCTCGCCTCGTTGAGAGAGGAACATATGTCCTTTATTATCAAAAGCGATATCTGTCACAGGGTGAGCATTTTCAGACGAGACATCAAGTTCCCAATTGGCTGCTCCAAAACTACCATCAGCATTAATTCCAACAGACATAATCATATGCCCGTCAGCTGCGTAATAATAAAGCCGTTTACCACGAACTTGCAGGCCATATACCAAACGCTCTTGTGCTGCAAAGCCCCATGTAGACGGGGTATCAGCTTTAAAAGAGCCGTTAGTAATATCCATCCGGTTCGAGGCATCATGCGCTTTAGGAGCTTGTCCTTTTGCTGTCCGACCAGTTGTACCATGGTCATATGTGCCTAAATCTTGGCCCTGCATGTCAAAACGGTGGATCATGCCAGTATCAAGGTCTGTAACGAAAAGTTGGCGTGTTCTCTTATCAAAAGCAATGTTGCCAAGCCCCGGGCCTGAATTATCAGCTCCATCAAGGCTAACATTAGCAAAGAGGCTAACCTCTCCGGTTAATCCATCAACCTTCCAGATCGCACCTGGTGTGCCACCATTTTTGGTACCAAACTGGCCGTCCATAAATTCAGCGTCAGCCTGACCCTGCTTCAAACGTTCCTTGCGTCCATCTCCATCACTGTCAGGCCCAACAATTTGAAGTCCATGTAAAACGGAAGAAGTCACATAAAGGTTCGGAACCTTAGGCAAGCCTTCACCCCTGTCGCCATCATCATAGGCAAGTCCAAAAACTTGGCCGATTTTATCGGCTTTCACTTCAAAAGGGGCTGGTAAGTTCACAAGTTGTCCCTGCGCTGGGCCCCCCATATTTTGTGCCTTGAATATGCGAAGACTGGCCCCTTCTGGGTCAATAAACGTCTCATCCAGCGGGTCAACACCAGGTGGAAGCCCTCCATCAGGAAATTTAAGGCCGGAAAAACCCGTGATCGCAATATCACCTTTATTAATGATTTGCTCTGTTGATTGGGCTGAGGCTGGTGAAAAAGAGAGGCATAAAAGCGGAAAAACAAGCGCCATAGCAAGAGCAATAGGGCTTGTTGTTTGCTTTAATTTACTTTGTTTAATCAAGGGTGGGGGGCTCTCTCTCAGGGGTGCACTACCAGGTGACCTACAGGAGGAACGAGGTATACGACAAGAAAAGAGGCCTAGATTGGTCATTTGACTATGACCTAATTCACGAAAGGTGCTCATAATTATTGCTCCAAAGTTTATATGACTAGGTTTCTGTGCCTCATTGGTCGTAGTAAAAAGCCATTAGGTTCACAAAGAATTGAAATTTTTATAGATTATGCCTTTTTTTATGAGTAATTTTAAGTAAATTCAGCTTTTGATGAACAACTGATGAACCAAATGCCTCATTGAAACGACGTATGGTCAGGTAAAGTGGATGATATGAACGAACAAAATAGTAAAGATAGAGACGTTGATTTAATGGAGCGTCTTAAAAATGGCGATCAAAGCGCCATGCAAGTGCTATATGCCCGTCATTATCAGAGAATTTACCGTTTTATTTTACGTCAAATTAAAGATGAGACCATGGCTGAA
>JAJFHW010000093.1 GCA_021775385.1 Hyphomicrobiales bacterium
AATCCCAAATGAAACGGAGCAAACTTAAACCAGCGGTTCTGAGTGCTTAACTCGCTTCTGGGATTTAGCTAATCAATCCTTCCCCTGAGTCGCAAGGGCGAGAGTACTCTGTCCACGTTAAATACACTTAAATTACACAGAGAGAATGCGGCATGACCATGTCACTGATTTTCTTACTGTTAATAAGCCTCTGTTTCCACAGGTAGTACTGTTGACAAAAACAGCAAATCATCAAATTGAAATGTGATTTAACAAAATGCGGTAAAATACTACAAACCATAGAAAAAATTGAACAACGTCCGATTCTCTCTAAAACAGACCGCGAATATCAGCCGCAAAATACATAATTAAAATACCAGCGATAAAATAAACAACATCACCAAGCAGACCATACTTAAATCGATAAGATAATGGCGGATAAAAGGCATGTTCTAAGCTTTTATGAATGCGAATGGATTTATAAGTCGTATAGGAAAAACTACAGATCATTTGAATGATCTTTAAAACCAGAAACAACACTACAAACATCAAAACATTACTAACCAAATCCATCGGATACCCTCATATAAAACACATAAAATTACTAAAAAGCCTCTCCCTTTTTAATAAGGGCTTATCTCGCAAATAAGGCCAAACCCAAAAAAACCTCATATTTGAGCTTTTGCAAAGCAATTTCTCACTTGTATATTAACGCCCTACCTGCTACCTCGCTGAAATGACAAAAATAGACCCAATCCATATCATAGGCGGCGGCCTAGCCGGCTCTGAAGCCGCTTGGCAAGCCGCTAACGCTGGCGTTCCCGTAATCCTGCATGAAATGCGCCCAACCGTTAAAACAGATGCTCACCAAGGAGAGGGACTGGCTGAACTTGTCTGTTCAAACTCGTTTCGCTCTGATGACGCTGAAAATAACGCAGTAGGCCTCCTTCATGAAGAAATGCGCCAACTAAACTCCATCATCATGGCCAGTGGAGATAAACACAAACTCCCAGCTGGTGGCGCGCTCGCCGTCGACAGAGATCATTTCTCAGATGAAGTCACCAAAACTCTTGAAGCACATGAGCTCATAACCATTGAGCGCAGCGAAGTGGCAACCATACCTCCAGCGGAATGGGACAATGTCATCATAGCAACCGGCCCTCTCACATCAGAAAGCCTGAGTAAAGCTATCATGGAGCTAAGCGGAGCTGATAGCCTGGCCTTCTTTGATGCCATCGCCCCCATTATCCATAAAGACAGCATCAACTTTGATAAAGTCTGGATGCAATCGCGCTATGATAAAGTTGGCCCCGGCGGCACCGGTGCTGACTACATCAATTGCGCAATGGATGAGCAAGAGTATAACGCATTCATTGACGCACTTTTAGAAGGCGAAAAAACAGACTTCAAAGAATGGGAAACAAACACCCCTTATTTTGATGGTTGTCTCCCCATTGAAGTCATGTCCGAACGTGGTAGAGAAACATTACGTCATGGCCCAATGAAGCCAGTTGGCCTCACAAACCCACACAAAGAAGAAAAATCATACGCCATCGTTCAGCTCCGCCAGGATAATGCCCTTGGCACATTGTGGAACATGGTTGGTTTCCAAACCAAACTAAAATATGGCGAACAAGCCAAAATTTTTAGCACCATACCTGGTCTTGAAAATGCAGTTTTTGCACGTCTAGGTGGCTTACACAGAAACACTTTTTTAAACAGCCCCGAAGTTCTTGATAATCAACTTCGTTTAAAAGCTGACAAGCGCCTTCGCTTTGCCGGCCAAATCACCGGTGTTGAAGGCTATGTTGAAAGCGCAGCTACAGGACTTATTGCTGGCCGGTTGGCTGCCGCTGAAAGACTAGGGGTTGAACTAACGCCGCCATCAATCGAGACCGCACACGGCGCGCTGATTAATCACATCACCGGTGGCCACCTCAGCTCAGATTTTTCTGGTGGTTTAAAAAGCTTCCAACCAATGAACATCAACTTCGGTCTGATCCCACCAATAACTGAAATTCCCAAAACCGATGAAGATGGCAAACGTTTGCGCGGTAAAGAAAAATCCAGAGCTAAAAAACGTATCATGTCAAAGCGAGCTCTTTCAGCTCTTATCAAATGGGGTGATGAAAACCCTGTGGTTGCTCAATAAATACGTTTCAGACAAAAAAGGAGGTCTCACTTAAAGTGAGGCCTCCTTTTCTACAATCTAGAAAATTCAAATATTATTCAAAAACACTCACTGCATTTTCAATATGTAGAGAAAACTTAATATACGTCATAGCTTTGTACTCAGCTGTCTCCTTATCTTCAGAATAATTAAAATTCATCACATAAAGCCTGAGCTTCTGAGCGCTAGTCGGTAAACCATCTACGACAAAGCTTTTTAAGTTTTTACGCTTCTTTTTCTTCAAATTTTCATTCACTTGGCCAGCTGCCGCCTTATATACATCATTAAGCGAAAAACTACCTATAGCGACAGCAGCTACTCCCTGCCCTTTCAATACAATCAGCTTATGATCTTTAATTTGAAAAGAAAGCCGAACATCACGCCCCAGCAATTGTACCTTTTGCTCACGGCTATAATTCAAGGCCGTACGAGATTTAGAAAGAGTGATTGGCCCAAACACCATCCCCTTGGATGGAATAACAAATGAATAAGGTGCCGACGCATAAAAAGTACGATTAGTAAACTTCGCCCCGATACCTATGTTTTTTCTAAAACCTAGTTTCTCATCAATTTTTGCTATAATTGGATTATTCCAAGAAGATTTTCGTCTCTCAAAATAATTCAAATGAGCCCCCTTAGGTGGCCTGTTTTCCTCACTCAAAAGAACACGCAAATAATCAGCACGTTGTTTTTTTCTAAAAAAACGAAGCAAATTACGAATTTGTCTTTTCGTCTTGCCCGCATCATCAATTGAAGGATTAAAAGCTTTTTTAATCACTCCATTTTCAAGAACGTCCGCCTTGTGCAACAGAGAAACAAGCTTCTGCTTTTGCGAATAAATTGAAACCGTCTCTGCCCCCCAGGGTCCAAAACTTGAAATTCCCAAAATCACAGTTGCTAAAAACAAAATAACTCTGAGGTCAAATTCACGCCCTTTAATTTGGATGTATAACCCATAAAGAGTAAGGGCCAGAGACCAAAAGAAAAATGCAAAAAGGAAATACCGCTTCGGCGTCATGCCATATTCTGCAACCCGAATAGAATGAGCAACAAACAGCAATGCCATAGGAATGATTAAAAACAAAAACCAATATTTATGAAAAAACCTAACCAAAGCACCACCAACATTACGCGTTGGAAATGCCATCAAATAGGTCCCTATCCCTAAAATAATAACAGCTAAACCATACCAACCAATTTGCCCTTTTGGAAAAACACCAGAAAGACCAACCTTCACAGCAAGCCCATGAAACAACAAAACAAACATGAAGAAAAAAGGAACAAAAACATATTTTACAAAAAGCCCCGTTACCTTAGACATAAGTTCTGTTGGAAGGGTTTCGTCAACTTCCACTTCATAATCTTGCGGTAACATTGAGAGCCAAAAAACAGGCGTTATAAAAAACGAACAAATTTGAAAAATATATTTATACAAATCCCCGGGAACACGTGTATTAAATAAAGCCCCATAAACAGCAAACAAAAGCGAAAAAAGCCCCGCAATAATCATCCCTCCAATGACCGCAATCACCAGCGTGAACCAAAACTCATGATTAAAAAGCCAATAGGCCCTATTGTTTTTCGCTGAGAAGAAATAAGCAACTGAACTAGCTCCAAGCATCGTTGCAACAGCAAGCATCATATGATGCAATCCAATAAAATCAGCAAAATAAAACAGACCAACAACAACGCTGCCAATGACTAAGGAAACAATGTAAGCATACCAACTGGCCACCTTGCGCTGCTCAGCCACAAAAATAGCACCAACAAACACAAAAAAGAGACTTATCAAGCTAAAGTAAAAATTAGGAGTTAAATTCAACGTCTTATCAAAAGACACCATTAAGATGGTAAGGAGCCCTGCTGTTAAAACGGCGAGTGGAAAGCGCTTAAAAACCAAAAATACATTTGGCAAAATCGAGCCTGCAAAAGAAGACACACCAGACATAAACAACTCCCTCAACCAATTAAAAGATAATCAGCCCATTCTTCAATCGGCTACTTTATCCCCTCCAAAACCACTCTATCCTCTCCACAAAGAGGTTCTATCAATTACTGACCATATTTTTTCAAAACAGAGGAAGCAGCTTTCGTCAATGCATCAGCAATAACTGCCTGTCCTTCGGCCGTTGGATGAAACGCTCCCGAATATGTTCCAGCAACTAAAACCTGCAAA
>JAJFHW010000094.1 GCA_021775385.1 Hyphomicrobiales bacterium
TCCCCGCCCCCAACTCTGCGACATCCTTACTGGTATGTACCGGCGTCAGCTCGATGCACTAGAAAAGGTGGCTGGGATTTCTGAAGGTAACCTCTCTGAGGTTAACAAGTCTCTATTACAATTAGAGCGCTATTGGACGGATCAAATAAGGTTCCGTTTGTAGAGTTTGAACTGTAAATATCAAAAGTCTCAAAGTCCAAATAACCTCGGTTGCCTAACGGCACCGGGGTTATTCTTTGTTCAGCTCAATTTCTGAGAGGCTTAAGAGCCTTGCATACGAAGAAAGAGTCATCCCATTCGGGCTGAGGGACATGACGCCAGCGCGGTTGCTAGTGGGCAAGCTAAAGCGCAACTAAGAAAGCGCGGTTGCTGGTGGGCAAGCTGAAGCGCAACTAAGAAAGCGCGGTTGTTGGTGGGAAAAAGAAGCATCAACAAAAAAGTGCGAAGAAACGCTTGTGAGACAAAATAAAGCAATATTCGATCATTCCAAACATAAAAACGCCTAAAATGTCACATGTTCTATAATTTAAATATTGAGAGCAGTGATTGAGCTTGTCTTTTTTTAGGGAATTAGTACAAATTCACCCACATGCGGAAATATAAAATTAGTAGAATATGGTCTCATCGGTGAAATAGTTTTATTTATGAAAAATCACGTTAATAGATGTGAGTTACTTCATAAGTGAAGTGTTGCATTTTGAGCAACCTAGACGCTATCTGAATGAGCAACAACTAAATGTTTAATGAACATTAACTATTTTTCGGATAGTTTAAGTTAACAAACATTTAAATCTGGCTCGCAGAATTGTGACTGGAAAACATTTGATTGGTACGTAAACTACTAAAGAAATATGTATAGTAGAATTTAAAGTTTTTAACTTCAGTTTTTCGATATAACTAAATATTAGAATATGTCACGCTGTCATACATTAAGTCTGTCTTGAAATAGCTAGAAGATGGCTTAGATAAAGTGCTGGGAATATAGTTTTGAAACAGTGTGCTGGCTTTTATTAATTTTTCTGTGAGATTTTATTGTTAAGTCAAACAGAAGAAATAGAGATCATAACTTTTAAATTATTCACAAATGCTTGGACATTTAAAAAGAATGAAAAAGAGAAATATACTGCAAAAACAATGCGCTAAATTCGCAGGCTTACTAACTTTAGCTTGTACTCTGGCGCTCTCACATACCTCCATGGCACAAGCTTATGATAGCTGGTTTGGTGGTAATCAAGATGGTGTCGGTTGGGATCAAACATTCGACAGATCAGCTGCCAGAGAATGGGAAATGAACCCTCCAAAAGGGTTTCCTACTTTAGATAAAGCTAATATTCCTCCTATGAAAGAAGCGGTAAAACGCTATGCAGCCATTGTATCTGCTGGTGGATGGCGCCCCATTTCAAAAGGAAAAATGGGGCCAGGTAATAGCGGTCAAAATGTCGCTATTTTACGCAAACGCTTAGAATTCACAGGCGATTTACAAAAGAGTTCAAGCTATTCTACTTATGATTATTATGTTGAACGTGCTGTTAAAAGATTTCAGGTGCGTCATGGGCTAACACCATCTGGTGTAGTAGATAGACGAACATTAATGGCTTTAAACGTACCAGCCACTGTTAGACTGCGCCAAATACGCACAAACATTGCGCGGCTTAACGGCTTAACGCGAAACACAGCTAAAAGATATGTTTCAGTGAATGTACCAGCTCAACAAATTGAAGTTGTTGAAAATGGACGTATCGTCTCTCGTCACGCAGCTGTTGTTGGTAAAATTGATCGCCAAACACCGCGTTTGCGCAGTAAAATTCACGAAATCAACTTTAATCCTTACTGGAATGTGCCACGAAGTATTGTCCGTAAAGATTTAGTCCCAAAAGCTCGTTCAGAAGCCAAACGTGGCAGATATGATTTGTTAGAGCGGTTTAAAATCTCAGCGATTGATGGTAATGGCCGTAAAGTTGATCCAAGAAAGATCAATTGGAATTCAAATTCGGTGTATAACTACCGCTACCGTCAAGACCCTTGGAAAGATAACTCAATGGGTTTTGTGAAAATCAATTTTCACAATAAACACGCTGTTTATATGCATGATACACCATCAAAAAGCTTATTTGGCCGAAATCTAAGAGCAAATAGCTCAGGTTGTATCCGTGTCCAAAATGTGAAGCAACTTGTGTCATGGCTCTTAAAAGACAATAAAGACTGGAGCCGCGGTCGTGTGGATCAAATGCAAACGAACGGCGAGCGTAAAGATGTTCGCTTAAAAACTCGAGCTCCCGTTTATTTTGTTTATGTAACGTCCTGGGCAACCAGAGATGGTACCGTGCATTTTCGCCGCGATCTTTATAAACAAGATGGCGTTGGTGCAACTGCATCAAACTACTAAAACAAAAAACTTTTAATGTTTAAAGGTTGCCTCTGATCATTCAAAGGCAGCCTTTTTTATTTTTAAAATCGTATGCTTTTTTAATTCGAAGAATCTATTTATACTTATCTTATAAGGCATATACACTAAGCGCTGTTTCAAAGAGAATATGAGAGTTAAGATGGCGACTGATTTAAACCATGCTGGGGAAATTTATATTGAATTTCAAGTTGTTGGTCACAGTCAAAAAGTGACAGCGATTGATGCTAAAACAGGGCTGGAAGCAACAGTCATTGGGCCGTCAAAAGTTACCAAAGAACACATGACGAACTTAGCGGTAAAAAAATTAAAGCGCAAAATAGCACAAAGTGCGGTTTAATCGCTCCTTTAAATACTCAATTCTTCACATATCGCAGATCAGCTTCACTTAATTGGGGTTAAAATTCTTCATGAAAGACGAAGTGCATACTTGTTGTACATGAAACGCCATGCTAGAGAAGGGCTCGTTTCAATTAAGGCTCTGTAAAGTCATCTAAAAGGATATTAAGAGCTTAAAAAGATCGAACCCCGCAATCAACCTGGTTGAGAGCTTTGAGAATGAAAAAAAGCTCACTCAAAAAGGCAAAATACAACGCCATCACCAGAATAGATAAAATATAGGGTTTGAACAGGAAAGGTCTGAAATGACATCTATTTTCACACAAAACCTAGAACAAAGTGATCCAGCTATTTTCGAAGCCATAAACCAAGAATATGGCCGTCAGAGAGACGAGATTGAGCTAATCGCTTCAGAGAACATTGTCTCGAACGCAGTGCTTCAAGCTTCAGGTTCACTCATGACCAATAAGTACGCTGAAGGTTATCCAGGTAAGCGTTATTATGGTGGGTGTCATTTTGTTGATAAAGCTGAAGAATTAGCGATTGAGCGCGCCTGTAAGCTATTCAATTGTGAGTACGCAAATGTGCAGCCCCATTCAGGCAGTCAGGCCAACCAGGGTGTATTTCTAGCCTTAATTAAACCAGGCGATACCATTTTAGGACTAAGCCTTGATGCCGGTGGCCACTTAACTCATGGGTCGCGGCCAAACTTGTCTGGTAAATGGTTCAATGCAATCTCTTACGGTGTTGATAAAGAAACACACAGAATTGATTATGATGACGTTGAAAGACTTGCCAAAGAACACAAGCCGAAATTAATTGTTGCAGGTGGTTCAGCCTATCCTCGCCAAATTGATTTTGCCCGCTTCAGACAAATTGCTGATGAAGTTGGCGCATATCTTTTGGTTGATATGGCCCACTTTGCCGGACTTGTCGCAGCTGGCGTTCACCCGTCTCCATTCCCACATGCACATGTAGCAACAACAACAACACACAAAACACTACGTGGACCACGTGGCGGGATGATCCTTTCAAACGATTTAGCGTTGGGTAAAAAATTCAATTCAGCTATTTTCCCAGGGCTTCAAGGTGGCCCGCTTATGCATGTGGTAGCTGCAAAAGCTGTTGCATTCGGTGAAGCATTGAGACCTGAGTTCAAGACCTATTCACAAAATGTCTTAGACAACGCTAAAGCGCTTGGAGATACGCTGAAAAAAGGCGGATTTGACCTGGTTTCTGATGGAACAGACACACATGTCGTACTAGTCGATTTGCGCCCGAAAAATCTAAAAGGCAATGAAGCTGAAGAGGCTATGGGCCGTGCGTTCATCACATGTAATAAAAACGGCATCCCATTCGATCCTGAAAAACCAATGGTCACTTCAGGTATCCGTCTGGGTTCACCAGCTGGCACAAGCCGCGGATTTGGCACAGCTGAATTTGTTGAAATTGGTGAACTTATCACCGAAGTACTTGAAGGCTTGCAAAAAGCCAATAGCGCTGAGGGAAATGCAGCATGTGAAGCAAGTGTAAAAGAAAAAGC
>JAJFHW010000095.1 GCA_021775385.1 Hyphomicrobiales bacterium
AGGGGGCGGGTATCAATGTTTGATCGGCTCAAAACTTGTGCAGCAAATTGATCTGCTTCGGTTTCTGCTTGGCGGCTATATCCTGACTGGACTAGGAAAAAAGCCAGTTCTCCGAAGGTGCCAGACTCGCCTGCTGTAAAGAGTTGCAGTGCTGCTAAGATGCCAAGCGCTCTAATTATATTTGTTTCGGGGTGAAGTTTTACTGCGTGCCCCATTTCGTGAGCCAAGACACCAGCGACTTCGTCTGCTGATTTTGCATTGCGTATTAATTTTCCTGACATGATAAGTTGGTCACCAGGAGCTGCGAATGCGTTTTCATAACTTAAATCAACAATTTTAATATCAAAGCTTTGTTTCTTATCGAGGCCTTGGTTCAATCTTGAGATGAGTTTATTGAACGCTTTTGAGCCTTCTGGTGTGTTGCAAACTTTATTTTTTCTTTGAACGGTTTTGATTACACCCTGGCCGAGAGATACTCTTGTGTTATCTGGCAGCATGTTTGCGATATATTTGGCGGGGCTTATAATGTTGAAATATGTTAGAGCCCAAAAGAGAACCATAGCACCAGCCATGCCAAGGGGCCATTTTAGTAAATGCCAGGTGTGTTTGCCGGCGGTGATATTAGGGGCAAAATCAAGAATACGTTTGGCGATATCCGGGTGATCGATAAATAGCCTTTGCCCTTCTCTTTGTTCATAGGTGAGGAGGACGTGATCTGAGTTTGGTTTAATTGGTGTGGGGCTATGAATTTTATCATACCGCCAAAATTCGGGCATTGTTTGCTCTGAAGAAGTGGGGTTTTTTAAGTCGAACCTTAGACTGTCGTCATTAAGTTGCACCTCAACTTCATGAGAGTTCGCTGTTTTGCCATCATTCCAGCGGCCGTTCCATTTTTGACGTATGCTCATCTTAAAAGCTCTTTTTCTCTCTCACGGGCGATGGCAGCCGAGCTGCCGCCCTACAAGGTGCAGCTGGCTCACGCGCTGACGGCCATTCGGCCTACGTTTTTCGACTTGAGCTCTTGGATAGATAGAATTTCTCGATATAGTGAAATTTTTAGTAACTCAAGTGGGCTAGAATTTATTTACCTATATAAATATGGCCTGGATTATGATTAATCCAGGCCATAAATTTTGTCATGACCATTTTTTTGTGCTTCAGATGCCCTCAAAGCATCCGCACTCTTAGAAAGTACTTACATCAAAGCCTTCTGCAAGGCCTTCGCCGGTTTTGCTCAAGGGCTGCTGGCTTTGTTCGATTGCTGCTAGATCGACATTTCCGTTAAAGGAAAGATTTTCGACGATATAGCCAAAGAAGCGAGCTGTCGCGACGGGGGCTAGAATGCCCAGTGAAAGAATGACAATGAAGAAGTTACTGATTACTAGCCACATGATACCTGGGCCTGTAGTTTTTAAATTAAAGGAACCATTAGAGAATTGAGTTTTCTCAGCTGTGTAATTGTAAAACTTTGATTGATACCACGCGTAGATTACTGACATGACTAAGATGAAGCCGATGTAGTAACCGATCATTTTTAGCTGGATTAAGAAAAGTTTTGCTGGATCTACTGGAGCGCCGCTTAGTTGTAGGGCCATGAATTGAGTGAACAATGGTTCGATAAAGATGTAAAGAACGCCTAGCCCGGCTAGGAATGCGACCCAAGGGATGATGTAGAATTTGAAGATATCGCTGGTTTTACCTGTGAAGTTCATTGGTGTTTCACCGAAGTGAGTGTCATCAGTGAGAAGTTTTTGCAATTTTATGCTTTGCCATGGAGCTGCTAGACCGAGTGAAAAAATCACTAGAATTGTTGTCCAGAACATTGTCCAGCCAAATTTCCATTTTGAGCCATTTAATGAGCCGCGAATGCCACGCCATTGAGTGCGAGAGAGCCGGTATTTATGGGCGCTGTAGACTGCGACACCAATGAGGTAGAGAAAAACTATGTATAGGCAGATCACGCCGATGATATATTCTGTGCTTTCAGGACCAAAGGCAAAAGCTAATCCCATGATGGCTAGAATTGCGGGCACGAAAACAACGAGCATAGTAATTAGAAAGCCTAAAAACAGTTCCATACCTGTGCCGGTATATTCTAGGGGCTCATTATTTAGGCGAACATTGTTCCATAGTTTTTTACGGACTTCGGTTTTTCCCCAAAAATGATAAATGAATAGCGTAATGATTTTTAGAAAAAAGATCTTAAAACCAAGGCCAATATAGTTTGTGCCTTTTCCGGCCCAATCTATATCAAGTGGTTGGCCTAAGTGGCTGTTTGGTTGGTCAGTCATTTGTTATTCTCCCATTGAATGGCTCTTGTGCCGAGAAGGCGGAATATAAGTGAAAATTTCAAAGAGTTGAACTGCATAATTTACAATCAAGAACTTTTGTTATTTGAAGAACTTTTTTTTATACTTTGCTTCTGTCCTGTGTATATGTCTCTTTGACCAGCTAAAAAGTTCATTTTGTATCTATACTTATCGTTTTTCTTGCAATTTCTTTGTGACATGTTTGATGCATTGCACTGGCTCGTTTGTGGCTATTTTGTCACTATTTAGGGGCTAATTGCCGCGTTTGTGCCACAATAAGGTTTCATATTTTTATCTGTAGTGGAAGAAAAGTTCTGGATTTGTTATTGGGGATTATTCCCTTTATTGAGCTGGATTTTTTGTGGCTTTTTAGCGCATAGTTAATTGTTTAATCGCTTACTTTGAGGTGGGACTTTCATGGTCTTTGCTTGGGTAAGCTTTTTACGCTATGAATTCAGCCAGTTGGCACTAAAATGCCATCAAGATAACAAGATAGTAACACCACTTTAGAAGAATTTGAGAGAGTTTATGGACGCGAAACCATTTGATAAATCTAAATTACCAAGCCGTCATGTAACTGAAGGTCCTGACCGGGCACCGCACCGTTCATACTATTATGCGATGGGCTTAACTGAAGAAGAAATTCATCGTCCATTTGTGGGGGTTGCTTCTTGTTGGAATGAGGCAGCGCCTTGTAATATCTCTCTTATGCGTCAGGCTCAGGCAGCAAAAGCCGGTGTTAAAGAAGCTAAGGGTACTCCTCGTGAGTTTTGCACTATCACTGTGACTGATGGCATTGCCATGGGCCACCAGGGTATGAAGTCTTCTTTGGTCTCTCGTGAAGTTATTGCAGACTCAATTGAGCTGACTATGCGCGGTCATTGTTATGATGCTTTGGTTGGTTTGGCTGGATGTGATAAATCTTTGCCTGGCATGATGATGGCTATGGTGCGTTTGAATGTTCCGAGTGTCTTTATGTATGGTGGTTCGATTTTACCTGGTCGGTTTAAGGGTAAAGACGTGACTGTGGTCGATGTATTTGAAGGCGTTGGTCAGCATTCTTCTGGCAAGATGAGTACAAAAGATTTGCATGACCTTGAATGTGTGGCTTGTCCGAGCGCTGGTTCTTGTGGTGGCCAATTTACAGCGAATACAATGGCGTGTGTTTCTGAGGCGATGGGACTTGCTTTGCCAAGTTCTTCTGGTGCGCCGGCACCTTATGAGAGCCGCGATCAATATGCAGAAGCTTCTGGCCGGCAAGTTATGGAACTTATTCAACTTGGCATTCGCCCAAGAGATATCGTGACACTTAAATCTTTAGAAAATGCAGCGACTGTTGTGGCGGCGACTGGTGGCTCGACGAATGGTGCTTTGCATTTGCCTGCCATTGCTCATGAAGCTGGCATTGAGTTTGATTTATTTGATGTTGCTGCAATCTTCAAAAAAACGCCTTATATTGCTGATCTAAAGCCAGGTGGAAAATATGTTGCAAAAGACATGTATGATGCTGGCGGCGTTCCTATGCTTATGAAGACTTTGCATGATGGTGGGTTTATACATGGTGATTGTATCACTGTGACAGGCAAGACCATTGCTGAAAATTTAGAGGGTGTCACTTTTGATGAAACTCAAAAGGTTATGTACCCGGTGAGCAATCCAATTACACCAACGGGCGGTGTTGTAGGTTTGAAGGGCAATTTGGCACCGGATGGTGGCATTGTGAAAGTGGCCGGCATGGATATGCTTAAATTTACTGGTCCGGCTCGTTGTTATGATAGTGAAGAAGAAGCGTTTTCTGCTGTATCGAATAAAGAATATGAAGAAGGCGACGTGATTGTTATTCGCTATGAGGGCCCAAAAGGGGGACCTGGCATGCGTGAAATGCTTTCAACCACTGCGGCTCTTTATGGACAAGGTATGGGCGAGAAGGTTGCTTTGATTACTGATGGTCGTTTTTCTGGCGGGACGCGCGGTTTTTGTATTGGTCACGTTGGGCCAGAAGCGGCTGAAGGCGGCCCGATTGGATTGTTAGAGAATGGAGATATGATCACCATTGATGCGGTCGACGGCACGTTAGATGTTGATTTATCTGAAGAGGAATTTAAGGCGCGCCGTGATAAATGGCAGCCACGCACGACTGATTATCAGTCTGGCACATTGTGGAAATTTGCACAGCAGGTTGGTCCTGCACGTAAGGGGGCGGTGACGCACCCTGGAGGTAAAGCTGAAGTTGTTTGTTACGCAGACATATAATTTGGTCTCACTAAAAGTGAAACGTAAGTTGATGACACTAAAGGTGAAACAACTGGTTGGTCTTGTCCTTTCAAATGAAGGACAAGACTGCACAGCTAAAACGGCTTGTGTATGCCGTTTGCATAAGGCTGTGCTGCTGGAACCAGTGAGTTCAGTAGATGGTTGTTTATTTGGCAATAGGTTTTTTCATCGTTTTCAGGAGGTATTCAATGTGAGTGAATTATTTGTTTTACCTTCTTTGAAATCGGGTGTTGCTGCGTCTTTGGTTAAACCTCTTTTGGTTTCTCTTTTCTGTGTTGTTTTCTCCTCTTTCGCAACTGTAGCCAGTGCTGAAGATAGTCATGTTGAAAAAAGGCATGTGGAAGAGCAACGTCAATTTTATCAGAATGAAATTATTCGTGATGATGGGTCGACCTTGATTGAAGAGAAAACGATTATCATTGAACCTCTTCCTCAAGATATTGACAAGCCACATCTTGTTGAGCCTCCTCTTGTAGAATCTGTGCCGCTTCTTAAAGATCAGAAAAAAAGGGCTTTATCAAAATCTCTTGCAAACAACAAACGAGATAAGGCTAAGATGTCTAGTCCGCTTCGGCAGGCTTTAATCGATTATCGAGCTCAGCGCATTAAAAAGGCCATATCTGGTCTTGAATTAGCGGCTGAGAAGAAGTCATTCCTTGCGCGTTATTTGCTTGCTCATATTTACCGGACGGGGAAGGGCGGTGTTGTTGATCATCGTAGAGCTTACGAATATTACCGCCAGATTACGACTGAATTTTCTAACGGTGGTGGGCTATATCATGCTCGTAAAGCACCTTATATTGCACATGCCTTTGTTCAGCTTGCTCGCTACATGGAAGATGGTGTGTCTGAACTTGATATTAAATCCGACCCACTTATGGCACGTGTCTTGTTTGAAAAGGCCGCACATTTTGGTGACATTGAAGGGCAGTATCAATTAGGCCGCTTTTTGATTGAAAGTGGTAAAATGCGGAACGTGAAACTTGGCCAACAATGGTTGACTCGTGCTGCTATGAAAAATAATCCGAAAGCACAAGCTTATCTTGGTGCGTTATATTGGCAGGGTGATTTAGTATCGAGGAAGAAAAGTTTAGCACTTGCCTGGATTGAATTTGCAAGGCGGAATTCAACTGGAACTGTAAAAAGCCAAGTTGAGAGGCTGTATCGTGCTGTTCGTTATGACACGACCGAAGATGTTCATACACGGGCTGAATTTTATATTGGCCGCTTGCGGACGAAATATAATGTTTTATGGCGTGAAGAACCTATGCGAAATAAAGAAAATGATATTCTCGATGGGATCATTTTAGCTGAGCCACCAAAAGATTTGGATCAAGATCAGCTTGAAACCAAAAGCCATAAAAATCAAATGCCTGATGCGATGGTCAGTGGACCGGAGAGCTTTATGGACGGGGGGCCGTCTATAGGGTTTGGTTTCCAGATGTATGATTATGGCGGTGCCGCTGGGCGGTGATTTCGTTTTGATAGTTAAATAAATAAAAAACCCCACCAATTTCTAATTGGTGGGGTTTTTTATTTAGACATCTAACTCAATCCAGATGGGGACATGGTCTGATGGTTTTTCCCAGCCTCTTGTCATGCGGTCTATTTCGCAATGGCTCAGTTTGTCTGTTGCTTGTGGCGATAAGAGTAGGTGGTCAATGCGGATACCGTTATCTTTGTTCCAGGCGCCGGCTTGATAATCCCAAAATGTATATTTATGTGCCTTGTTGATGGTGGCTTCAAAAGCACTAGTTAGCCCTAAGTTGAGAATGGCATGATAGGCTGCTTTTGACTGAGGGAGATAGAGAGCATCGTCTAACCAATTAGAGGCGTCATACACGTCTTTGTCGGTTGGGATGATGTTATAATCGCCCGCTAAAACGAGAGGTTCTTCATATTTTAATAAATTGGCGGCGTGGTTTTTTAGATGCTCCATCCACTCTAGTTTGTAAGGATATTTGGGGGTATCTATTGGGTTGCCATTGGGGAGATATATAGACGCCACGCGTATGGCACCAGTTTCAGTTGAAATGACAGCTTCTAAATATCTGGCTTGTTCATCAGCTTCATTGCCAGGTAAGCCTTTTATAACTTCATCAAATGGGAATTTTGAGAGTATGGCTACACCATTGAAACTCTTTTGACCGTGAACAGCCACGTTGTAGCCCATTGCTTCAAAGACCTCTGAGGGGAAGTTTTCTGAAACTGATTTAACTTCTTGTAGGCAGGCTATGTCCGGGTTGGCTTCTTGCAACCACCTCTCTAAATTAGGTAATCTGGCTTTGATGCCGTTGATATTCCAAGTTGCAATTTTCATCAGTTGCTTTCTTTCTTTTTTTGATGCTCCTCCAGGTTGCCCACAAGCAACCGTCGCTATTATCTCTCACGGGCTATTCTGCTGCGAAGTTGCAGGCCCTGCGAGGGCGCGGCGCTTTTCTTGCGATTAGCTTATCCGTACTCGCTGCGCTCCGTTCGGGCTGATTTTTTGCGCCGGGCTTCGTTGGCACTTCGCCATGTCCCTCAGCTCGAAATGGGCTGTGCTCCTTCCTCGGGCAGAAACCGCCGCAACATCCGCTACCTGCTATTAAGCTATCTATTTGGTAGAGAGTGCTAGGGGGGCTGTCAATATTGGGAATGAATTTGCTGTTAGTGGATTGACATCTTTTCATGTCACGATAAGTTGTTTTTTAAGGATGGGTTTGTTTGAGGGGGCTATTTATGACGAGTTTGGGGCATTCTGGTTTAGGGCATTCCAGTTTGAGACATGCCAGTTTAGGTATGGGGATTTTAAGTTGGCGGGATCGTTTGTCTTTAGAAAATGCTTTAAAAAGCTATCGGGATCAAAACCTTCTTTCTCTTTTTGACCAAACACATGTATTTTTTTCTGAACAATCTCCTGAAGATCATGCTTTGGCAGCTGAATTTGGCGTTTCGTCCTCTGGTGCTGATGAGAATTTAGGTATATTGGGCGGCTTTGAAGCGCTGGGTCAGGCTATGGAAACGGATTATATTGTTCTGGTTGAGAATGATTGTCCGTTGATTGAAAATTTTGAGGAAGCTAAAGCTCAAATAGAGGCGTCTCAACGTTTGCTTGAAAGTGGTGATGTTCAGATTGTTCGCTTGAGAAGCTTGAGAGACCCTGGTGAACTTTTTAATACTGTTGATAAATATAAGCGCATGCATGGAAATTCACTTTCCTCATTTATGAAACGTTTCTTTAGGCGAAAGAAAGCCCGCGCACTCACTGGCATTGCTCCTTATGTTGAGGAGAGCCCACATGCTAAATTTCCTTCGCAAGTTTTATTGACGAATGAGGCATCAGAATTAGGGCCGATTTATAAAGTTGATACGCGTTTTTTAAACTGGACCAATCAATCGATTATGATGAAGCGAGATTTTTTTCTGAGCCAGGTGATTGATTATGCAAAAACTGCGAATACAACACGGCGTGTAAACGGCTTTCGTAATTTGGAGATTGAAATGAATTCATCTCATTGGCGGAATAATGATTGGTATGTTGGAATGCCACAAGGGTTGTTTACTCACCAGCGGGTTGGCATTCGAGGGTATTAGGCGAGGGTATTAGGGGAGGATACTAATCAATGTTAATTTGACCGTTCTTATTCTCGCTTTAATTTGAGTTTTATAGTGCTGGTATAAATTTATCAGTGTTTAATTATTTATTTGTTACGTCTGGCAAAGTTGATTCATGGGTACTTTTCGTTTTCTTATCGTTTTTTTGGGACTGTTTTTATATTCATCTCATCCGGTTTTGGCTGAGACAAGAATTGCGCTTGTGATTGGCAATGGAGATTACCAAAGTGGTTCTAAACTTGATAACCCGGTCAATGATGCAAACCTTATGACAAAGACTTTAAGAGGCGCTGGATTTCAAGTGACGAGAGTTGTAAACGCTGATCGTTTTCAAATGCGTAAGGCGATGCTGGATTATAGCCGGCAATTAACAAACTCGAATACGATTGGCGTTTTTTATTATGCTGGCCATGGGATTCAGGTGGATGGTCAAAATTTTTTATTGCCGATTGATGCGTCTCCCGCTCGCAAAGATGAACTTTCATTGCATGGGGTAGCGTTAAGTGAGTTTCTACGAACATTGAATGCTGTTAGCGGCTCTGAAGGACGGCTTAATGTTGTTATTTTAGATGCGTGCCGAAATAACCCTTTTGCGCGAGGATGGCGTTCTGCTAATCGGGGGTTAGCTACGATTGATGCGCCAAGTGGAACTTTAATTGCTTTTGCAACGGCACCAGGTGATGTGGCGGCCGATGGAGATGGTGTGAACAGTCCTTATACTTTGGCTCTCGCGCAAATGATTAAAAAACCAGGTCTTGCTATTGAGCAAACATTTAAAGGCGCGCGGAATTTGGTTTGGGAATGGACGAAGCAATCTGGTAAAGCGCAGATCCCTTGGGAGAGTACGTCTTTGCGGGGGGATTTTTATTTCACGCCAGGGGTGGCTGTTTCTAAGACAACCAAGAAGAATGCTTCACCTAAAAACACGGCTGTTGATCATAAGAGGCCTTTAATCGAGAAGAAGCAGGCGGCAATTGTGAAACCTATTCCTAAATCCAAAGAGATTAAAAAGGGCGACTGTCCTTCTGTTGGCTCACCCCTTGATCGCGTAGTTCCAATTGTTCCGGGGAAAATAATTTGTTCGAAGGATAAGAAGCATAAAGCGGTTATTAAGATCATTCGTAAAAGAGCGATTGTTTTTTCAGTGAATGGTGAGAAAAATGTTGTTTGCTCTATCAAAGACCTTTGTCAATTTAATTGGCCTGGGGCGCCTTTGTTTGGTGTTGATATTTCACCTGTGAGTAAAAGCGGCACTCATAGTTATAAATATAAAGGCGCTCTTCGTGCGCCACGTTAATTAGGTTTATTTAAGAGAAGAGGGTTGTTGTAATGTTTTTAAAATTTCGCGTTTTTGTTCTGAGTTTGCTTGTGTTTGGAGTCGTTACGACAACTGCGAGTGCTATCACAGTGGCAAAGCAAGACCAAGCGAAGTTGGTGCCTGTGAAAAATGCGATGCTTCATAAAGTTGCTGAAGCTTTGTTGCACCGTGTCGAAGGCGGTGTGTTTCAAGTGCAGGTTGGACAATCTATGGATATGACTGAGCGAAAAATTTTGCTGACGTTTCGTGGGCTTTATGGACAAAAAAGAAATGCGGCTGAAAAGAAAATTTTGATCACGATTAATGGTGATTCAGAAATAGTGATGCCAGGGAAGCGAATTAATTTACTCAAGCATAAAATCGCGAGTAAATCTTTAGAGGGCTATTCAGAGTGTTTTGTGGATTACGTTGGATTGACCACGCCTAAAGGCGTTCCTGCAAAAGCGACGTTTCGATTACACTGTGAGTGAGTAGGCAGTGGTTTGAGTTTTTTTTAAAAAGGGAGC
>JAJFHW010000096.1 GCA_021775385.1 Hyphomicrobiales bacterium
GCAACAGCATTAGTTATAGGGGAAACAGCTGAAATCGGGGATTACACTTCAATTCTTCATAATGTAACTTTAGGCGGTAGCGGCAAAAATACTGGCGATAGACACCCTAAAATTGGCAATAATGTTATGATTGGCGCTGGATCAAAAATTCTTGGTAACATCACTGTTGGAAATTGTGCACGTATTGCGGCGGGGTCTGTTGTTCTTGAGAATGTGCCAAAAGAAACAACTGTAGCTGGTGTTCCTGCTAAAGTTATAGGAGCTGCCGGTTGTAATGAACCAGCAAGAACCATGAACCAATTGCTCAATGTTGTCTCCGATCAGGAAGATGAGCAGAATTAATAGGTGCAAAAAGTTCATAGTCTCTACGTTCAGCTTAAAAAATAATCTTTTCAATTGATTAAATGAGCTGCCTCTTATACATCTGTTTCAGATGGATAAGAGGCAAAAATGCTTTGCCTTCAGTGATCCAGGTAAGAAGATGCAAACACTCATCCTGAAAGGGGAGAACACGTGAACGCTGAAGAAATAAAAAAAGTGGAAACATACCTGAAAAAACTATTTAATTCTGAAGCTATTGAACTTCGCCGTGCTCCCAAAGTTCAAGATATGGTTGAGTTACATAAAGGCGATGAGTTTCTCGGAACCGTCTATAGAGATGCAGAAGATGGTGATGTGTCATACCAAGTGAATTTTGCAGTACTAGATATCGACCTGGACTAAATAATTTCAGGCGATATAATAAGGCCGCTGCGTTAACCATTTTTTAACTAAGTGATTAACTACAGTCTCTAGCTGTGAGATACTCTACTCTTTCCAGAGTTTTAATACTTTGCAAACCGGCACCTCGGATCACGAGTGAAAGGTTTGTTAAGGAAAGCGGGACGAAAGTGGCGAGTACAAATCTTAGTATCATTTTAAATATATATACTTTAGCTATCGGTTTTACCGTCGGCGGTGTTTTCGCATCTTCTTTTGCACTACTAACAGGCCAGGCACTAAGATTTGAGATGTCATCAAACCAAAGCCAACTATCTATGGTTTTAGGGTTTGTAACCCGCATCATAGCTGGGCCATTTATGATTATAAGAAACACTTTCCGTGCGGTTCTCATTTCCGGTAGTGAACCTTATTGGATCATGGTAGCGATCGTTTTTGCCAGTCTTTGGAGTTATTGCCAAGGGGTTCTAATCTTAGAAACAGTCTGCCAACTTGGTGCTTGTTCTTAAATTCCATCCATAAAGTGTGAAGTAAACTACTTATCCAAACCCCAAGCGATCGTATGGAGAGATCACATGCCACTTTATAAATTTGAAGATAAGACACCCATTACAACCCACCCAGATGTGAGCTGGGTAGCGCCTACAGCAACAATCATTGGTGATGTCCACTTAGAAAAAGAAACCAGCATTTGGTTTGGAGCAGTTCTACGTGGAGACAACGAGACAATCACAATTAAAGCCGGATCCAATGTTCAAGAAGGGGTGGTCATGCACACAGACCCTGGGTTTCCTTTAATTGTTGAGCAAAACTGCACGATTGGCCATCAGGCAATGCTCCATGGTTGCATTATTAAAGAAAACTCACTCATTGGAATGGGAGCAACTATTTTAAACGGAGCCAAAATCGGGAAAAATTCTCTTGTAGGTGCTCATACACTTATCCCTGAAAATAAAGCTTTTCCTGATGGAGTTCTTATCATTGGCACACCAGGAAAAGTCGTAAGGGAGCTTTCAAATGAGGAAATTGAAGGTTTGACAAAATCAGCTAGAGGGTATGTTTCAAAAATAAGTCGCTATAAATCCAGCTTACAAGAAATATAAACTCACTATTAAAGCGAACAAGGCAATAACTATCCTCAGTCACATTAAGGGTGTTATTTATTCAAGAGGTGTATGAGTAAAGCTCTTAATTCTGCTGGGGCCACAGGTTTTGTTAAAAGCTCACATTTTTCACGTGCGGCATGTTCCAATACAGCAGGATAAGGCGTTGCAGTGACAATCACTGCAGGTAAGTCTTGAGTATTATATCGATTGCGAATATGAGCAACGACATCAGGGCCGACGATCTCATCTTTCAAATGATAATCGGCTACAATAACATCTGGAGTACGCTCAACCTGATCAAGTTGCTCTTGAATTGTTGAATGACTATCACCAGCCAAACATTGAGCCCCCCATCGAGAAAACAAAGTCTTCATCGCAACACGAACATTGGGGTTATCTTCAATGAGCACAATAAAAGAATCTTCTAATTTTATCTGCACTGGTTTGTTATCTGGAACAATAGATGGCTCATCAGGAATGTCATATTGCTGCGAACTAATAGGAACAGTCACGCTAAAGACTGACCCTTTACCAGGAATAGAATTAAAATCAATTTCATGACCCGCAGCATCAGCCATGCGTTTAACAATGGCTAAACCAAGTCCCAATCCATCTTGATGAACATCATTTTTACAACGATGGAATTCATCAAAAATTTTATCATGTTCGGATAAAGGGATACCTGATCCTGTATCCCAAACTTCAAGTCTCAAATTATTACCACGGCGACGGCAACCAATTAAAATCCCTCCTTGATGGGTGTAACGCAAAGCGTTCGATACAAGGTTCTGTAAGATACGTCTTAAGAATATGGGATCAGTACTTACAATTAACGGTAGGGAAAACACCTTGATCTTTAGGTTCTTCTGATTTGCAACAGAGCTAAAGTCAGCATGCAGGCCCCTAATAATCCGATCCGCGGAAAAACGACAAATATCCGGAATGCTGACACGAGCATCAAGTTTAGAAATATCAAATAGTGTACGAAGTAATTCCTCAATGGTTTGCAAAGAACGGTCAACTTGAGAAATGAGGCGTCCAGCTTGTGGGGAAACATCCTCTCCTTTTAACGTCGACATGTTTAGTCTAGCAGCGCTCAAAGGTTGGAGTAGGTCATGACTGGCCGCAGCTAGAAATTTAGTTTTACTGCTATTTGAATTTTCGGCCTGTTCTTTGGCCTTAGATAGATCAATGTTAGAAACTTCAAGCTCATCAAGGGCGGAACGAAGTTCAATTGTTCGCGCTTTAACTTGCTCTTCTAGTAAAATCGCTGATTGAAATAAAGAATAGCTATTGGCCCGTTGATCCATACTTCTCTCAACCCGGCGAATGAGAGCTCTATTGATCTTTTCTAACTTCTCAACCCGTTCAGCAAGTTCCATTTCACGGCTAGAAGGTTCCCCAGGTACATCGTAACGTTTTTTGTTTACATCTTGTAAGAACAAAACGGGTTTTTCATCATTGGGCTTAGGGGAAGAAAAGGGTTCGTTATCTCTTGTCATTTTCCAATAGCAATTCCTGAAAAGGTTTGATTTAGATGCATGGCATGGATTTGCTCACCATAGGTATTAAAACCGATAACACGATTTTCTCTATAAATCTGACTTATTTGCTCCTTGCTCTGATTGATTTCAGACATCATGCGTCTTAAAACACAATCAAATCCTAGGATTAGCTGTGGTTGTCCAAATTGCGATGAGATTGAATCAAATGTGGAATTGATGCCCTTCACCATGTCGCCAATGTCAGAAAGCGTAAAAACAATCCCTTCATCAAT
>JAJFHW010000097.1 GCA_021775385.1 Hyphomicrobiales bacterium
CTAAATTAGCTATTTCTTGCAGGGTTTTCCTTAAAATAGGGTGGGCACAATCCTTATCACCTCGAGTAGTTGCCTTTAGTATAAACTGGAACCAATCAGGCGTAAAAATAGGTTCTTTGCGCTTAGTCATTTCTCTAAATAGAAAAGCACTATGTTCTGGTTTAAATGCAACCTGAAAATCACTACCCATGATCACTTTACGAAAAACGTAAATTTTATCTCTCAATTGAGACTCAACTTCTGGTAATTCATATCCATTTAGATGTAAACGATCTAGAATTCCACTAGTTAAAACATAGGCTGAACCCAAGTCGAGAGCTGACAATGCTAAGAGTGATTTAGCCTTAGGGTAGTATGTTGTTAGAGTTTTTTTATTCCAAAGGTCATAATCGATGTTTTTGAGCTCAGAAGTTGACACTTCATTTAAAAAATCATCTAACTCAACAATCCCAGTATCCCATTCATGGCCATTCAGAGGTGTGTTCTGTATCCTTTTATAGGGATATTCACTTATCTGAAACATTACTTTTGCACCTTATGAAGTAGTTTCAAAAATACTTTTCTGTATGTTTGAATTCAGCAGTTTATTTACAACATACTCCTTCTCAATATTAAATAATAAATATTTAACTTAAAGATATTGCCTCTCCATCTGGCACATAGCTGAAAAATTATAACCATCCTTGAGAAGAAGGTCTGTCCCATCTTCGGCGTCAGACCTCTAGTGCGGTTGCAAGTGGGCAACTGAAGGAGCACTAAAAGATTGGGCTATCTGAAGCTCCACTAGGAGAGCAAACTAATTTAGCTTATTAAAAAAGAACTCATCGCCAGACCCAACAATTTTAGGATCTGGTAAAGTTGCAATTTCAGTGTCCTTGGCTCCATAGTCCACTTTGCTCAATACAAGTTTAATCGCATTGAGACGAGCTCTGCGCTTATCATTTGAATAGATCACTGTCCAAGGCGTATTGGGTTTATGCGTTGCTTTAAACATCAGCTCTTTAACAGCGGTATACTCATCCCATTGATTAATAGCCTCAAGGTCGATGGGAGATATTTTCCAGTGTTTCAAAGGATCATGGCGCCGTTTGTGAAGACGGCGTAGTTGCATTTCCTGGCCAATGGTCAGCCAAATTTTTATGAGATGAATGCCATCATTTACAAGCATTTCCTCAAAACGCGGCGCTTCCTCCAAAAAGAGTTTATGTTGCGCCTCAGAGCAAAACCCCATAACTGGCTCAACACCAGCTCGGTTGTACCAGGAGCGATCAAAAAACGCCATTTCACCAGCGGTTGGTAAATTTTCAATGTAGCGTTGGAAATACCATTGACCTCGCTCCGTATCTGAGGGTTTGGAAAGGGCGACAGCATGGGCATGTCGTGGATTTAAGTGTTGTTGGAACCGATGTATAGTACCCCCTTTACCAGCAGTATCTCTCCCCTCAAACACAACCACAATTCTCTCACCCGTGTTGGCAATAGAGCGTTGCAGTTTTAATAGTTCAATTTGAAGTGCAGTTAATTCTTTTTCATAGAGCTTACGCTTCATACGGTCTTCATATGGGTAGCCACCACTTGTAAGAGCATGGTCTTCAATCCACGGGTCAAGTTCAGGCGCTGACAAGCTGAAATTTGTTATTGCATCACGTCGTTTCTCATTGCTCATATTTAGATCTACTTTCTTTCCGTACAAAAAAAGCCTACAACTTTTGCTGGTAACATATAACTGAAACAGTTTTTGTCTATCTAGGGTGAAAGTAAACCATGGGTGAAGTCAATGAGCTTTGAGGTATTCATAGAATTTGAGCACAGAATTTTTATTCAGTATAAATAGAATGCTAAAAAACCATCAAATTAGTACAGTTGTAAAGTTTTAATATACCATTCGAGCCGCAAAGAATTAACAATAAATGAATAAATTCATGGGCTTGAAGTTGCGAAACCGGTAACCATTTTAAGGAGAAGCTCTGGAATGTCTGCTGCTCCTTAAGAATAATGTACAAGTGAATTTAAAAGTGAAAGAACAACTATCATCCGCCCTGTATAAGCTTATAAGCACATGGCCATTTATGCTTTTTACAGCAACGGCTTTGGTCGTAATTAGCAGCTATACAAGCCTCTCATTCTCGAGCGCAGTATTTGCATTCGTGTCTACCACATGCGGTCTGGCGTGGGCATCAGCTCCCATAGCAAAAGAAAGACAGCAAGGCGCAAAAGTTGCCCGTAGTAAAACAGCCAAAAGAAAAAATGAAAAAATCATCTGGGCCCAGGTAATCGAGTCAATTCCAGATCCCGTTTTCATTTTAGGGCCACAAAACAATCTGCTATACGCCAACGAGCATGCTAAAAATATATTTAATATTAAGAAATTAGGTATTGGTATTTCAGCAATCATCCGAACACCAAAATTTTTGGAAGCCATTGATGCTGTTGCGGAAAGTAAAGAAAAGAAAAAAATTCAATTGGTTGAGCGCACACCAATTGAGCGACAATTTACAGTGAATATTGCCTGGCTCGAAAGAGAAAACGGGCTTGAAAGAGAAGATAAGTCAGACCCAACAATTTTGGTCCATTTTAGGGATTTAACAGAGCAAGAACGTTTAAATAGAATGCGGGCTGATTTCATCGCGAATGCAAGTCATGAATTGAGAACACCAATCGCAGCTTTGCTCGGCTTTGTTGAAACTCTCCAAGGGCCAGCCAAAAATGATGAAGCTGCAAGGGAAAAGTTCCTAGGTATTATGGCAGTACAGGGCAGGAGAATGACGAACTTGGTTGATGATCTATTGTCTCTAAGCCGTGTGGAGATGAACGCTCATAGAATACCAAATGAGAAAGTTAACTTAGTAACCCTCCTGCACAACACAATGGATAGTCTTTCTCCCTTGGCTGAACAGCAAAACATAAAACTGGAATTCGAAGAGCCAGAAAAAGAATTCATCGCCATCGGTGAAGAAGATGAGTTGTCACAAGTTTTTCAGAACTTGGTTCATAATGCGATCAAATACGGCAAAAACAACGGTGAAGGCTATGTACGGATATATTTAGCTGACATTAAAAGAGACAAAAATGAACAGGAAAAAATTAAGGTCATTGTAGAAGACAATGGAATTGGTATTGCGTCCCATCATATACCGCGTCTGACAGAGCGTTTTTACCGTGCAAATATCGAGCAAAGCCGGGAAAAAGGTGGGACTGGTCTGGGCTTGGCAATTACAAAACATATCATCACCCATCATCGCGGTGAATTAAAGATAAATTCGCGCCAAGACCATGGCTCAATTTTCTCGGTATTACTCCCAAAAGCATAGACATTGGTTGAAAAACTCTACCAAACAGCCTGGACGTGTCACGGCATTGTGGTCAAATATAACCAGTTTCTTAAACAAGAACTCGATCAACACTAGTGTTTAATGACAAAGAAAAATGATCAAAGGCAAGATGTGGAGAATTTGGCCTTTTAAAACAACAGGATAGCTTGTCATAATAATTTTACAGAAGTGTCATAAAACTCTACTGAAGGGCCGTTAGGTTGCAAGCGTTCATCCTGAAGTTTTTGTGATATTGCGGATGCTTTGTGGGCATCTGAAAGCAACAAAAAGACACGTTTTAGATATCTCAAAACTTTGGATAGCATTTAAAACATGAAAATGATCAAATACTCTTTGAGGAGTTCCCCATGAATAAGTTTTTAATCGGAGCAGTAGCTGTTCTTTCAGTTGGTACATTAGTGAGCTCTCCTGCATTAGCAGATCAGCGCAAGCACGTATCAGTTGCAGGATCATCAACTGTATTACCTTATGCAAACATCGTTGCTGAAGAATTTAAAAAAGCGTTCCCAAAGCATAAAACAGTGATCGCATCTGGAGGTTCTTCAAAAGGCATTAATCTTTTCTGTCAAGGTCTTGGCGAATCAACAATCGACGTTGCAAACGCATCTCGTAAGATGAAAGAGAGCGAAGTTAAGAAATGTGCTGAAAAAGGTGTTAAAGAAATCATCGAAGTTC
>JAJFHW010000098.1 GCA_021775385.1 Hyphomicrobiales bacterium
TTTAACAAGGTTTCCAACTCATGCCACTGGCACATCAGCTCATGGGTTCTTTGTAGATAATGCAGCCCTTGCGTTCACAGCAACACCAACTGATTATCTCACAATCTTTGCCCAACTTGAGTATCACGAAACACGATTTGATACACAAGACGAAGTGCAATTAAGAAAAGCATATGTGACCGTCGGTGATCTAAATCGTTCACCTCTTTACTTAACATTTGGTCGCAAAACCATTAACTTCGGTGACTTTGATCAATACAATCCTTTTTCTCAAAACATCAACAATCACTTCTTCAGAGCTGAAAGTGATGGTGTAATTGCCGAAGTCGGTTACGTCAGCAAACTCATGCATCTCTCAGCAACTGCTATTTCTGGTGGCCGTCATCTGCGCACAGCAGACACAGCAAACAATGATGATATCGACAACTTCGCCCTAAACGGTGATATCTTCATCCCTGTAAGAGATGACATGACTTTAAAAGTAGGTGCTGGTTACTTGCATGGCACAATCTACAATCACACATTGCCACACCACCCAGGACCTGAGATTGATTGTCCAGTGACACCAGGCACACAAGGCGTTCCAAAATGTCGTGGCCGTAATGCCGCATGGGATGTCCGCGCTGAGTTTACATCACCTATGTTTGACATCATGGCTGAGTACACAGCTACAGTTGATCCATGGCCGGCAACAAATCAAAAGCTTGAAGCTTTTACAGTCCAGGGTCGTTTTAAAACTGAGCTTTATGATCACAAAACTCATTTTACTTTAAGCTACAGCCATTCCGACATTGGACCGTTTAGCACTGGCGGCCCAGGCTCTCCGATTTTTGATTCTATTGAGCAAATCGTTGGCGGTATGGAAGTCTTTATTAATCCAAACTTCTCAGTGGGTATTGAATATTCACACAATACCGGTTTTGCACCCTTAATAAACGTCACCACTGTTTCAAAAGATGCAGAAGCTGACCAACTAGTTATCGGAGGACGTGTCGTATTTTAATTCCCTTTAAAATCGACTAATGAACTCCACAGCAAAAGCGTTTCTTTCATGTGCCTAACTCTAATAGGCAGTCATTCAAGTCAACCTGTCCCCCAAAAGACTTTGGCAATACGAAAAGACCCACCATGAAAGAAACGCTTTTTGTTTTTTATTGGCCTATTAAGCCTCATCAATTTCTTCATTCACCAGCGCATAATAACCTGGTAAAATCTCGTATAGTTTACTTCGTCCTAATTCAGTAATCAGAATTTTTTTAGCACGGCCATCACTCTCACAATCAACCACAGATACAAGCCCCTCTTTTTCAAGAGATTTCAAAGAATTTGATATTACAGGTTTTGAAACATCCAGCCGGCGCACCAAATCACTAATAACAAAATCTTCCTGGTCAGGTTCGCGGTCTAAAACAATCAAAATCAAAAACCTGGTCTGAGAAAGGTTATAGGTCATAAAATATGCCTCTAACTTTCGAATGAACAGGCTAGCCCGGCGCAGCATAACTAAAACAGCATCAGTTTTGTCAATATCCATCTCAGGAAACTTATCAGCATAACGTTGCATCATTTTCTTAGTTGGAAGTTCTTTTAAAAAAAACATCTAAACACTACCCCTTGAAAACAAAAAGTCTAAAACAATCAAGCTCAGATCAACTCACCGTTTGCTACCAAAACCGCATGCCCTCCAAGGCGAACAAGTTTAATTTCCTTTGATTGAAATTCAACTTCAAGCTTCAATAAACTAGGCCGCCCCATTTCAAACCCCTGCTCTATAATCGTTTCAAATTTATTTTGAGCATCAATCTCAAACGCTTCAATCACTCTAGAGAACCCAACAGCAGCAGCCCCTGTTGCTGCATCCTCAGGAATACCAAAATCAGGAGCAAACATCCGTGCATGAAAACCACTATCTGCTCGCTCTCCTCCACGACAATAAACATACACACCCACAGGGTCAGCTTTAGAAAAGGCATCCCCCCAATAGGCAAAGTTAGGAGAAACTTTTCGAACAAGAGATAGATTTGTCAAAGGCACATAAACAAAACGAATACCAATTTCCGCACTTATCAGTTTATGGTTTTCAAAACCAATATCTTGAATATCAACCCCAAGCGCATCAGCAACCAAATCAACTTCAGGCACATCCTCAATCAACTTAGGATGTACCGGGACATCAAACTCAGCATAAGAAGCCTTACCAGATGAGATAGAAACCGCACATCGAACAGGCCCTATTTCCTCATCAAGCACCAATAAAACATCAGACCCACCGTCTTGGGCTTTAGCCTTGAGCGAACCTAGCAAAAAAGCGGTCCCTATAGTTGGGTGTCCAGCAAAAGGTATTTCAGAAGAAGGAGTAAAGATGCGCACTCGCGCTGCAGCAGTCGGGTTATCACTTGATTGCAAAAAAACAGTTTCAGAAAATCCAAATTCACGAGTAATCGCAAGCATTTGTTCAGAAGTCAGCCCATCAGCATCTTCAACCACCGCCAACTGGTTGCCCTCATAAGTTTGGTCGGTAAAAACATCAAGAATGTGAAATTTGCGGCCCATAATAACTCCTGATTTTAAATAAAGATTGAGAAAAAAGGCTAACACAAACCACAATAAAAAACGCCCCTTTAAAAAAGGAGCGTTTTAAAAAATTCATCTACAAAAGAGGCTAGCCTCCTAGTTTTTTGTTTTATCAACCAAGGCTTTTTCTTTAATCCAAGGCATCATATCACGTAGGCGACCACCAACTTCTTCACAAGGATGCTCATCAGCTTTCGCGCGCATCGCTTTAAAGCTTGTTTGGCCAACTTTATTTTCAAGCATAAAGTCACGTGTAAACCGACCTTCTTGAATATCAACAAGCACTTCTTTCATGCGCTCTTTAACATCAGGCGTAATCACGCGTGGGCCAGAAACATATTCACCATATTCAGCAGTGTTTGAAATTGAGTAATTCATGTTGGCAATACCACCTTCATAAATCAAATCAACGATCAATTTCATTTCATGCAAACATTCAAAGTAAGCCATTTCAGGAGCATAACCAGCTTCTGTCAATGTCTCAAAACCAGCGCGCATCAATTCAACAACACCGCCGCATAGTACAGCTTGCTCACCAAATAGGTCCGTTTCACATTCTTCACGGAACGTTGTTTCAATCGTACCAGCTTTACCACCACCAATCGCAGCAGCATAAGAAAGAGCTACATCTTTCGCATTACCTGTTGCATCTTGGTCCATAGCAATCAAACACGGCAATCCACCACCACGTAGATATTCACCGCGCACAGTATGACCAGGTCCTTTAGGAGCGATCATGATCACATCGATTTTTGAACTAGCTTCAATTAAGTTAAAGTGAACATTCAACCCGTGAGCAAAAGCAAGGGCAGCACCATCGCGAATATTCGGCGCAATTTCATCACGATATAAATCAGCTTGCAATTCATCAGGCACCAAAATCATCATCAAGTCAGCCCATGAAGCAGCTTCAGCCACTGTCATAACTTTAATACCTTCAGCTTCAGCTTTCGCCCGTGATGATGAGCCTTCACGAAGACCAACACAAATATCAGTAACACCAGAATCTCTAAGATTAAGTGTGTGAGCATGTCCTTGTGAACCATAGCCAATGACAGCAACTTTTTTAGATTTAATCAGATTTACATCTGCATCTTGATCATAATAAACGCGCATTATATTTATTTACCTTTTTTTTCGTCAACTTCGCCCAACTATGACTTTATGTTTTTAAAGTCAAAAGAGAGCCAAAACTTTTTCTCTATCCCATTAAAGAATGGGCGTAATACCCAAACTCGTCCTTGTCAATGTTCAAAGCTTACTTTTAATGCCCTAGCTGCGTTAAATACCGATTTACGGTCTCTTTAACGCCAAAAACCAAACAATCAGCTGTAAAACAATGACCAATCGACGTCTCTGCAATCCCTGGCACCCGTTTCATAAGCGCAGGTAAATTCAAAAGAGTTAAATCATGACCAGCGTTTACTTCAAGACCAGCAGCCTTCGCGGCATCAAATGTCGCCTCAA
Organism: Hyphomicrobiales bacterium; assembly: GCA_021775385.1. GTDB lineage: Bacteria > Pseudomonadota > Alphaproteobacteria > Rhizobiales > HXMU1428-3 > HXMU1428-3. The sequence goes on from JAJFHW010000098.1 coordinate 4,042, forward strand.
TCTGATCGAGTTCTTCTTGAATATGATTTTCTTTAACCAAAGCTCCATAAGGCCCCGTGTAAATCTCAACTCGATCAGCCCCAACCGATGCAGTTTCTGTTACAACTTCTGGGTCCGTATCAACAAATAAAGACACTCGGCACTGGGCCTCATGTGAAATATCAATCACACGTGTCAGTAGTTCTTTATTTTTAGAAACATCCCACCCATGATCAGACGTATTCTGCAACGGGTCATCGGGAACAAATGTCACTTGATCCGGTTGAATATCTAAAATGAGCGCCATAAACCGATCATCAGGATAACCTTCAATATTAAATTCTTTTGTCGGATAACGATCAGTGATCATTTCTTTAAGATCATACACATCTTGTCGTCTGATATGTCGCTCGTCTGGCCGTGGGTGAACGGTCAACCCATGCGCCCCAGCATCTAGTGCTAAAGCACCAATCCCTGTAACACTTGGCCATGACAAATCTCTCCTGTTTCTCAACAGAGCAATTGCATTTAAATTTACACTCAAATGAGGTGCCATAATGCTAGCCTAAAACTTCCAGGAAAAAATATTGAGTTAATTTGAAAAACCAAGATCAGACTATTCGCCCATTTTCTCAGAGCCACGAGAAATAGCCGCAATACCTGTGCGGGCAACTTCAACAAGTCCAATTGGTTTCATAAGCTGAATAAACTGCTCAATCTTGCCAGACTTACCTGTGATCTCAAAAACAAAATGATCAATAGAAGCATCAACAACATGCGCCCGAAACGCTTCAGCAAGCCGCAAAGCCTCAACCCGGCTATCGCCTTTACCTGCAACTTTAACTAATGCAAGTTCGCGCTCAAGTGCCGGCCCTTTTACAGTAAGATCCGTAACATGGTGAACAGGGATCAACCGGCAAAACTGAGCTTTAATTTGCTCAATGACCATTGGTGTGCCCTCGGTTACAACCGTAATGCGAGACACATGCTTCTCATGAGAAGTCTCGGTTACAGTTAAACTATCTATGTTGTAACCACGTCCAGAAAACAACCCAATAACCCGCGCTAAAACGCCAGGTTCATTGTCAACCAAAGCAGATAATGTATGCTTTTCAATTTGATCAGTTTCAGTGCTCATAGAAATGCTCTAATCTTTTAATCTATTGTTCTTTATATAATAATGGGAATTCAGTGCTATCACACAGATCCTTATTTAGAGTGACCTAAACAAGAACCTTACCCTCTTCTTTAATCGCGTTCTGCAAGTTTTTCGCCTCAACATCAGTCGCCAGCAACATATTATTATGCGCCTCGCCTGAAGGGATCATCGGAAAACAATTTGCAAGCTTTTCAATACGGCAATCAAAAAGAACTGGCTTGTCACAATCGATCATTTTTTTAATCGCATCATCAAGCTCAGCTGGGTCATCACACCTAATTCCAACTCCACCATAAGCCTCAGCCAATTTAACAAAGTCGGGCAAAGCTTCTGAATAAGAATGCGAATAACGACCGCCATGCAGCAATTCCTGCCACTGACGAACCATACCCATATATTCATTGTTCAAAATAAAGATCTTAATCGGAAGCTTATATTGAACAGCTGAAGACATTTCTTGCATGGTCATCTGAACAGAGGCTTCACCAGCAATATCAATAACCAAAGCATCAGGGTGAGCCACTTGAATACCAAGAGCAGCCGGCAAACCATACCCCATCGTCCCCAAACCACCAGATGTCATCCATCGGTTTGGCTCTTCGAAACCATAATATTGCGCAGCCCACATTTGATGCTGACCAACTTCGGTTGAGATATAAGTGTCTTTGTCTTTTGTCAGTTCATAAAGCCGTTCAATCGCATATTGCGGCATGATCGATTTCTTAGACGGCTTGTACCCAAGACATTTCTTAGAGCGCCATTCTTCGATCTGGCTCCACCAGGCTTTAAGAGACTTTTTATCAATCTGTTCAGCTTTGTTTTTCCAAATCCGAAGCATATCTTCAAGCACATGCCCAACATCACCAATAATCGGAACATCAACAGGAACCGTTTTATTAATCGAAGATGGGTCAATGTCGATATGAATTTTCTTGGAGTTAGGAGCAAAGGCATCTAAGCGCCCTGTAATCCGGTCGTCGAAACGGGCCCCAACACAAACCATAACATCACAATCATGCATAGCCCAGTTTGCTTCATAAGTACCGTGCATTCCAAGCATGCCAAGCCATTTATCAGCACTAGCCGGATACGCCCCAAGCCCCATCAAGGTAGATGTAATTGGTACACCTGTTTTATTCACCAATTCCCGAAGCAATTCACAAGCATTAGGTCCAGAATTAATCACGCCTCCGCCTGTATAGAACAACGGTTTTTTGGCATTTGCTAACAAATCAACCGCTTCACGAATAGCGCTTTGGTCACCCTTCACAACAGGGCTATATGTCCGGTGTTTAATTTTTTTCGGACCAATATATTCACCAAGTGCAAATTGAATATCTTTAGGAATATCAACCACAACAGGACCAGGCCTACCGCTCGATGCAACATAAAAAGCTTCATGCATAACACGAGCTAAGTCATTCACATCTTTAACTAAATAGTTATGCTTGGTACAAGGCCGCGTGATGCCAACTGTGTCACATTCCTGAAACGCATCTGTTCCGATCAAATGGCTAGGAACCTGACCAGTAATACAAACAAGTGGAATAGAATCCAAAAGAGCATCAGCCAGACCAGTTACCGCATTCGTAGCGCCAGGACCAGATGTCACAAGAAGGACGCCAACTTTGCCAGTTGATCGCGCATATCCTTCAGCAGCATGAGCAGCACCTTGCTCATGACGTACCAGAATATGCTCGATTTTTTCACTATTAAAAATCGCATCATAAATTGGCAATACAGCACCACCCGGATACCCAAATATATGGTCTACCCCTTGTTCCGCAAGAGCTTGCAGAACAATATCAGCGCCTGACATAGTCCGTGACATTCTTAATCTCCAAAACTTTAACATGAAAAAGCTCAAAAATTGAGCTCATCTGCACACTAACCTAAAAATTAATGACTTAAAATAAATCACTTCAAAAAGATGAAAAATTCCAATAACCCAAAACCTTTAGATTAATAGATTAAACCATCAAAAAAGTGAAAAAATAATAATATCAAGGCAGCCACACTAACCAATGCAAGCTCATTGGTCAACAGTCTTCGTGAATTATCGAAAAAATATCAGGCATTAATCTTTTCATATCTTGCGCATCAAGGCTATTCCACGAAATCATATTACGTCGAAGCCATGTTAATTGCCTCTTTGCATAACGCCGCGTTTGCTGTTGAGCCAAAGCAACCGCTTCAGCTAAATTCATATCATTTTTCAAAAAGCCTGCTAATTCAGGCACCCCAAGCGCTCTCATAATCGGCAAACTCTCATCAAAATTAAGCTCTAAAAGCGCGCGCACCTCATCAAGCCCGTTGCCCGCGGTCTCATCAGCCACCATTTCTTCAAATCTACTATCTATTCGCTCATACAATACAGCCCTCTCCCAAGAGACAACAAAACCATGAACCTCTTTTAATGAAAGCAGTGGAGCACTATTCGTCTGTTGCCAATGTTTTAAAGACTTTCCCGTCCCATCGATCACTTCAAGCCCACGAATAATCCGTTGAGTATCGCCCGGTTTTAACTCAACCGCCATCAACGGATCTTTTTCTGACAAAACCTTGTGTAAAGCTGGCGCTCCCAATCGCTCAGCTTCAGCTCGCCAAAACTGACGAACTTCAGAGGCAATATCAGGAACTTGAGACAAGCCCTCAAGCAAAGTTTTATAATAAAGCCCCGTCCCACCGACAAAAATCGGGCGCTTTCCTTTTGCCTTAATTTCTATAAGAACTTCAGCCACATCATCAAGCCAAGCGCCCGTCGAATAAGCTTGTCCCCCACTCACATGCCCATAAAGCCGATGCGGCACTCGCGCCATATCGCCTGTGGATGGCCGCGCAGATAGAATTGATAGCTCTTTATAAACCTGACAACTATCAGCATTGACGATCATCCCATCAAATTCTTCAGCCAAGGTCATAGCAAAAGAAGATTTACCACTAGCCGTTGCACCTGCTATCAAAATGGGTTTAGTCATAAATTTTCTAATCCTAAAAAATCACATCATTGATTATTAAAAAAATAAAGAGAGAGATAATAGTTCCTCAAATCGAAAGAGTGAGTGAAGAAAACTAGTTCTTTTTAACTGCATAAAATTCGAATATAACTTCGTTAAAGAGTGTCAAATTACCAATCTTTAAAACACAACTCAATTAAATAGAGATAACCAATCAATGTCACAGCAAAACACAGCGTCTATTCTGACCATCATCGCCCCTGAAGGACAAGCTTTACTTAATGACAAGGTTCTCTCAGACATAAAAAGAAAATTATCAATTGAGAGCGAACCCCAATGGTTAGCGAAAGACGAAGCCGTCGATTTTGAGATTGATGTCAATTCACCAGATGTGACTAGGCCAGACATCACTAGGCAAGAAAAACAACCTGCATTAGACATAAAAAATAAAATCGCTGAAACCTTACAACCCCACCCATTTGACTTTGCTCTGCAACCAAAAGAGCATCGACGGAAAAAACTACTCATTTCAGATATGGACTCAACCATCATTGGCGAAGAATGTATCGATGAAATAGCTTATATGGCCGGTATCAAACCAAAAATTGCTGCCATTACAGAGCGCGCCATGCAAGGTGAAATAGAATTTGACACAGCACTTCGCGAACGCGTCGGTCTGTTAAAAGGTCTAAATACAAAAGCACTAGATACAGTCATCTGCGAGCGACTAAACCTAAACAAAGGCGCAAGAACCCTTGTTCAAACGATGGCCGCAACTAATGCCTATTGTGCACTCGTCTCGGGTGGTTTCACCTTCTTTACAGAAAAAATAGCACGGCTAACCGGTTTTCACACAACTCAGGCCAACACCTTAGAAATTGAAGATGATAAACTCACCGGTAATGTCATCCCCCCTATTCTTGGTAGTGCAGCTAAAAAACAAGCACTTGAGCAATTCATCAAAGAGCAAAACATAGCGCCTGAAGAAACACTAGCTGTTGGTGACGGCGCAAACGATCTTGAAATGATCAAAGCGTCAGGCCTTGGCGTAGCTTATTATGCAAAGCCAATTGTAGCAGCAGAAGCTGATGCCTCAGTAAATCACACAGACCTAACCGCCCTTCTATATATGCAAGGATTTAAAAAGTCAGAATTTGTGACAGATTAAAAAAAATGATCTGAGAAAAAATCTGAAAAACAACGAAACAGAATTTTAAATATGATGACGAACAAAACACATTTCCGAAAATTTATGAAAATAAACATTCGCTTTCTCTACCAGGCCTTTTTTTCATTCTTTTTAGCGTCATTGATAGCTATCCTTCCTCCTTTAATTCAAAATGCAAAAGCGGATAAGCATCAAGAAGCTGAATTAGAGAAGCAAGTCAAAAAACAAGCTGAAACTGAAAAATCACAAAAAACCATCACATCACTAACCCAGCTTTTACAAAACCAAATCACTCAAAAAACTCTGATAAAAAAATTAAAATCAGAATTACGCAGTGCCAGAGAAGATGTGAGTAAAAAAGAAATTGAAGAAGCCCTTAAAGCAGAAATCAAAAAACAAGAAACGATAGAAGAACAAATCTCAACTCTCACTTCAGGAGTTTCAGAAAAAGCCTACATCACCCAAGAAAACAAAAAGTTTAATCTTCAAGATGAACTTCAGGGGCTTGCTGAACCATTCGTAAAAATGATTAAAAGCAGCACTGAAAATGCGCGTCAAATTGATGAATTAAAACAAACCGTAGCAGAAGCAAAACGCAAACAAAATTTTGCCAAGCGTGCCATCACGCGCATTGAAATTTTGCAGAAAACCCTCATTGAGACAAAACCTCTAAACTCCAAAGGTACAAAATTACATTTAAAAGAAGAATTAAAACTCTGGAGCAAAAGAAACCAGGAAGCCCTAAACCTGGAAAACACATCTCTACAACAATTGCGCCTAAAAGTAGAAGCTGCAAACTCAGACAATTTAGAAAATTACGCCACCAACTTCATCCGCACAAGAGGCGTTAACTTACTCATCGCCATCCTAACCTTCGTTGGCACATTTATGCTCTTAAGAGCGGTGAGCAAAATCGCCAGCATCGTCTTCCGTAGACGCGGAATGAAACATAGTTTTTACACACGCCTAACCCGGCTAATTTTCGAAATACTCACAATCATAATCTCAACACTTACAATGATGTTTGTTCTAAATTACCTAAATGACTGGATATTGCTTGGTGTCGCAGCTCTCTTCACTATAGCACTCGCTTGGATAGGACTAAATTTGCTCCCAGTCATCATTGAACAATCGATTTTACTTCTAAATCTGGGAGCCGTTCAAGAAGGTGAACGCTTGATGATTGATGGCGTTCCCTGGTTTGTAAAACGTCTTGATCATTACACCGAAC
>JAJFHW010000099.1 GCA_021775385.1 Hyphomicrobiales bacterium
CATGTTTATTTTGTTTGCTGCTTTCTATGGTGGAATTCTTTCACTTATTATCTTAAAAATCTATAATACACCCTTGCCATCTTTTCTTTCTGGTCAGAAATGGTTGGTGAATTATCAATTAGGAACAGCGGCCGTTCCTTATGGAATAGCAATTGGTTTGTCTGGGCTTAGTATTTATCCTTATTCTCATTGGCTAGGACTGATTTAAATTCCTTAATTTTTGTAAGTTTTTTAAAAGCGCTTCAAATTTGGAGCGCTTTTTTTATTTTTTATTTTGTTCGTTATTAAGCCATTACGAATTTCTGATCAGCTTCTTAGCGTTTAATTTTTCAAAAAATTACACTTATTAACCTCCTATTGACCATTCCTCCCTTAAGTTTAGTGACGTGTTTAGTATTTAGGGCTTAAGGACCTTTGTTAGTTATGAATAAATCTCGTGTACTTGTTTTGGGAATTGCATTTGTTGCTGCGGTTGGCGCAGCACTGCTTGCAAAAAATATAGTGGCTCAGCCTAAAACTGAAAAAGTTGTCCAAAAAGAATTTATGAATACGACACATGTATTGGTGGCATCAAAAGCTATCAAACTAGGGGATATGGTGTCATCCGGTCATTTTAGATGGCAGAGATGGCCGAAGGATGCATTGAACGCAAAGTTGATTGATCAAGCATCTAATATGAACGCTAAGGCTGATTATGATAAGGCGATTTCTCGTTCTTCTTTTGTCGTCGGCGAAGCTATTAATCCAAGGAAATTTATTAAAAAAGGCACTGGTGGTGTTATGGCAGCACTTTTAACTAGTGGCATGAGAGCCGTTTCTACAAAGATAAAAGAAGAGACCGCTGCTGGTGGTTTTATTTTGCCAGATGACCATGTGGATGTGATTTTGTCACGACAAATTAAGGGTGAAGGTCGTGGTAGCAAATATGTCTCAAATACTATTCTCTCAAATGTTCGTGTGCTTGCGATTGGTCAAATTATTGATCCTCCTAAGGGGAAGCAAACAGCAACTGGTCGGACAGCGACATTGGAATTAACTCCAGGCCAAGTGGAGATTCTGATGCTTGCAAATAAAATGGGTGATGTGTCTTTGGCTCTTCGTAGCCTCTCTAAAAAGACTGAAGGTGGAGATGATGCCGTAACTAATTTACGCGGTGATAATCGAGGCTCTGTCAGAATGTTTAAGTTTGGTCAAAAAGTTAGATCTTTTGGCATGTGAAAGTTTTTGGTTGCCAGTTTGGGGGAAATAAATTGGTGCCTAAGTTTAAAGTTTTAGTTTAAAGGTGGTGTTAAGTGATGGGAATACAAATTTTAAAACGGGCTAAATTGAGCAAATCTGTATTTGCTTTGTTTGCTTTTACCGTTGGGCTGATCGCTCATTCAGCTATGGGGATGGCTGAAGAAGGTTTTGAAAATTTTCGCAATGAACATCGCTCTTTACTTAAGATTGAACGAGTTGCTAGAGGGGGGGAAACCCGTCATGTCAAAATTGGTTTGAATAAGTCCTTGGTGGTTGAGTTGCCGAGAGACGTTCGTGATGTTTTGGTTTCTAGTCCAGATTATATTGACGCTGTTTTGCATAGTTCACGCCGGGCATATTTGATTGGTAAAAAAGTTGGCGAAGGAAATGCTTTCTTTTTCGATAAAGATGGAAATAGAATTCTAACTGTTGAAATTTCTATCTCACGGGACATGTCAGCTCTATCTGGTATGTTTAAACGGATTTTACGGGACAGTAAGATCAAAGTTGATATGGTGAACGAGCATATTGTTTTAACCGGCTCTGTTCGTACTCCTTCTGATGCAACGAAAGCGGCTGATATTGCTGCTCGTTTTGTTAAGTCGAAGGAGGAAGTGATCAACTTGCTTTCTTCAAGCGGTAATGAACAGGTTAACCTTCAAGTTAGAGTGGTTGAAATTAAACGGACTGTTGCAAAACGCCTTGGAGTAAATGTTGAAGCATTCACATCTGGAAATGGTATTAGTTTCGCTAATTTAACAGACCTAGCGGTTCCGAATAGTTCAACTGTTTTAGAGACCGGTGCTCGGGTTTTAGGTTTAGCAGCTTTTCCTGCATCTGAAGTTGGCCTTAAGTCTCAACTCCAATTTAGTAAAAACGGAAATGGTGTTGGTGCTGCTATACGTGCTCTTGAGGAGAATGGAGTTCTACGAACTTTAGCTGAACCGAACTTAACGTCTGTTTCTGGTGAAACGGCTAATTTTTTAGCTGGTGGTGAATTTCCAATTCCTGTTTCTAATGATAACGATGGAATTAAGATTGATTTTAAACCTTTTGGTGTAGCTTTGGCTTTTACTCCGGTTGTGATGAGTGAAAAGCTAATTAATTTAAAAATTGCAACAGAAGTTAGTGATATTTCAGATCGCGGTGCGATTACACTTAACTCTATTACAATTCCTGCAATTGAAGTGCGCCGAGCTTCGACGACTGTTGAGCTGGGGTCTGGTGGATCGATTGTGATTGCCGGCCTAATTTCTGATGCGACAAAACACAATATACAGGATGTACCAGGTTTGAAACGATTACCTATTTTAGGTTCGCTTTTTAGAAGCCGTGAGTTTCTGCGCGATGAGAGTGAATTGGTTATCATTGTAACTCCTTATATCGTTCGCAGCACATCTTTGAATAAACTAACAAGACCTGATCAAGGACTTGGCACCCCTTCTGACAGGAAAGCTTTCTTTAAAGGGCATTTAAATAAATATGATCGCCATAAGAGAGTTCCTGTTCGTCGCCCTCGCAAACCGCAAGTAGTTGAAACTCAGTGGAGTTTGAAGGATGTATTTAAAACGGAACCAAGAGTGCAAAAACAACGCCGTTCATGGGGACGTAAGTCACGCCATGATGATGGTGGTCTTGGGTTTATTGTTGAGTAATTAAGTTTGAAGAGGTTAGTACAATGATTTTTAAAATTATGGATAAACAATTGCTTCAAACGAGTGCAGCAGTTTTGCTTGTAGGTGCGGTGGCTATTTTTAGCTCAGCTTGTAAGCATGGTTTTGATCATCGAGTGAGAAAAGATCATTATGCGGGGTCTTTTTTTGGAAATCCTACCGTTGATCACCCTATATCAGTTGCAAAAGATAAGTTGGCTATTTCAGTTGCTGTGCGCAGGCATGATGAGAAGCTAACACCAGCTAAATTAAACGAAGTGAGAACTTTTCTTCATTACTATCGTGAAGGTGGTGTTGGAGATATTAAAGTAACGCTTCCATCGAATTCACGACATCAGTATTCGGTTAGAAAGGTTTTGAAGGATATTCAACGCCAGATGGAAGATTTATCAATCGGACCAGAAGTTGTGTCTGTGACACGGTACTCTGGCCGTGGTGATAGGCATCCGGTTATTCATTTATCTTACAAGCGTTATGTTGCACATGGTCCAGAATGTGGCCAATGGAATGAAAACTTCAATGAAAGTGAAAACAATCGTAATTCACCTGATTGGGGATGTGCGCGGCAACGAAATTTAGCGGCTATGGTTGCTAACCCTCGTGATTTACAAGGACCACGTGGTTGGAGTCCTAGAGATTCACGTCGTAGGGATACGGTCTGGGATAAATTTGTTAAGGGTGAAGTTACATCTGCGAAGCGCTCGAAAGATGAACGTGTAGATACAAAGAGTGATAAATAATTTGTTTTTTATATTTGACTTTAGGGAAATTTGAAATGAGTGATACAGCCTATTCTCAGGATGATAATCTTCAGGAAACTTCTGATGAGCATGGTGCTCCTGATATGGTTGAGGCCAATCGCAAAGCACGTCCTGTGCCTAGAATTTCGATCCAGGCTTTTTGTGAAGAGCAAATATTTGTGGATGCTATGCAAAATGCTAGCAATGACAGGCGGATGGAAAAAGCACATTTGTCTATGCAGATGGGGGGCGTTAGTGCAGCATTAGAAACTTACCGCGATGGGCCTACTCCAAATTTAATTATTTTGGAGAGTAAAGCTAATCGTGAAAAATTACTGATGCAACTTGATCAATTGGCTGAGGTTTGTGACGCTGGGACAAAGGTTATCATTGTTGGCCATGTTAATGATGTAATTTTGTATCGGGCATTGGTTGAACGGGGTGTGAGTGAATATCTTGTTGCACCAGCTGAACCTTTGCAAATTATCAGTTCTATTTCTAATTTGTATTCTGACCCAGATGCAGAACCACTTGGGCAAATTGTTGCATTTGTTGGTGCTAAGGGCGGTGTTGGTTCTAGCGTCTTAAGCCATAATGTTGCTTGGGCTTTATCAGAAATTACAAGCACAGATGTTGTAATTTCTGATTTTGATTTACCTTTTGGAACAGCTGGTCTTGATTTTAATCAAGACCCATCTCAAGGTATTGCAGAAGCGTTGTTTCAATCGGAGAGACTTGATGATGTGATGCTTGATCGCCTTTTATCTAAATGTTCTGACAGATTAAGCTTGTTTGCTTCGGCTGGAAACCTAGATCAAGAATATGATGTTGAACGTGAACCTTGTGATCTTGTTCTTGATGTTCTTCGTAAGAATATACCTTATTCAGTTTTAGATATACCTCATTCTTGGACGTCTTGGTCTAAATATGTGCTGATGCAATCCGATGAAATCATCATTACAGCTACACCAGATTTGGCTAATTTGAGAAATACTAAGAATATTCTCGATTATCTAAAGGCTAATCGGAAGTCTGATATATCTCCTCGCCTAATTTTAAATTTAGTGGGTATGCCCAAGAAACCTGAAATTTCAGTTGCTGATTTTTCTCAGATTGTTGAACTGAAACCTTCAATCGTCATTGATTATGATGCTGAAGTTTTTGGGACAGCTGCGAATAATGGGCAGATGATTGGTGAATTTTCTCAGAAATCTAAAGTCGCAAATCAGATTCTAGAAATTGCCTATTTGTTGGCAAATGTAAAACCGCCACAGCCGGAAGAAAAATCGATTTTAAAACCAATTCTAAGCCGAATTGGTATGAAGTAGGGAAGAGTTTGTTATGTTTGGTAAACGTGGGTCTAATGGAAATGGACAATTTGGCCAAGGCGGCCAGGCTGGGCAGGAGCAAGCTTCTAAGCAGTCAAAGGTTGATGTTCAAACACAAGTTGAAGCCATTCCTTCTGTAGAGTTAAAGCCCAAACAACAGGTTAAGATTGAACCCGAACCTGTTAAACCAATTGTCGAACCGGAAGCCAAACGCTCTGAAAATTATTATGACGTTAAGACAACAGTTTTTAATGCGCTTATAGATACTATTGATCTTACTCAGCTTGCTAATCTGAATAATGATGCCGCTCGTGAAGAAATTCGAGACATTGTTGGTGAAATTCTAGCTATCCAGAATGTCATCATGCCAATTTCTGAGCAAGAAGAGTTGATCGAAGATATCTGTAATGATGTATTGGGTTATGGTCCGTTAGAGCCATTGTTAGCTCGTGATGATATCGCAGATATTATGATCAATGGAGCGCATGACACCTTCATTGAGGTGGATGGTAAGGTTCTGAATTCTTCAGTTCGTTTTACTGACAATATGCAACTTCTGAATATTTGTCAGAGGATTGTTAGTCAAGTTGGACGCCGGGTTGATGAGACCAGTCCGATTTGTGATGCGCGCCTGCCCGATGGATCACGTGTGAACGTTATTGTTCCACCTCTTGCTCTTGAAGGTCCGACTATGACCATTCGGAAATTTAAGAAGGACCGTCTTACACTTCACCAATTAATGGAGTTTAAAGCGATTTCTCCTGAAGGTAAGGAAGTCCTTGAAATTATAGGAAAGTGTCGTTGTAATATTGTCATTTCAGGTGGTACCGGTTCTGGTAAAACAACTCTTTTGAATTGTATGACAGCTTATGCTGATAAAGATGAGCGTGTGATTACTTGTGAAGACAGTGCAGAACTTCAGTTGCAGCAACCGCATGTGGTTCGTTTAGAAACACGACCCCCTAACCTTGAAGGTGAGGGGGAGATTACTATGCGTGATTTGGTGAAGAACTGTTTACGTATGCGCCCAGATAGGATCATCGTTGGTGAGGTTCGTGGACCGGAAGCCTTTGATTTATTACAAGCAATGAATACAGGCCATGATGGCTCAATGGGGACGTTGCACTCCAACAGTCCGCGTGAGGCAATCAGCCGTCTTGAAAGTATGATTTTGATGGGTGGTTTTACATTACCTGCAAAAACCATTCGTGAAATGATTGTTGGTTCCGTTGATGTGATTATTCAAGCTTCTCGTTTGCGGGATGGATCGAGGAAAATTACTCGTATCACTGAAGTTATCGGGATGGAAGGCGAAGTGCCTACCTTGCAGGATATTTTTGTCTATGACATTTTGGGTGAAGATGACAATGGGAAACTTCTTGGACGACATCGCTCAACCGGTGTTACCCGCCCTAAGTTTCATGAGCGTGCTGAATATTATGGCGAAGGCCGCCGTTTAACTGAAGTTCTATCAAACTCAGAAGTTACAGATGAACACGGTAATCCATTAGGAGAAGCCAATGTTTGAGAATGATATTCTTATATATGCTGCCATGGGTATGGGAGCTTTATCTGTTGGTGTAATTATTTATGTAATCCTCGACCCTTATTTATCCGGGGCAAATAAAGCTGAAAAACGTCAAAAAGAACTCGTTGGTGGAGGGCTGAAGAAACTCGAAAGCCGTGAAGGGCCTTCAGAAGCGCGCCGCCGACAACAAGTCTCTGATACCATGAAAGAGATAGAAGAAAAAAGTAGAAAACGAGAAAAAGTAACGATGCGATTACGATTGCAGCGTGCTGGTTTAGAGGGTGTTCCTCCCAAATCATTTTATCTTTTTTCTGCTATTGCTGGTGTTGTTTTGAGCTTCACACTTGTGGTAGTTGGTGCCCCAATTTATGTTGCTCCTCTTGGGTTGTTGGTTGGAAGTGTAGGGCTGCCACGATATGTACTTAGTTATCTGACGACGAGACGTCAAAAAGCATTTATGGCTGAATTTGTTAATGCGATTGATATTATTGTTCGTGGTGTAAAAGCTGGTTTGCCATTTAATGATTGTATGCAAATTATCACCACTGAGATTGGTGAGCCGGTTCGTAGCGAATTTTTAAATGTTGTTGAGCAACAGCGGATTGGCGTACCAGTTGAGCAAGCCATGCAGAAATTATTTGAGAGAGTTCCTCTTCAGGAAGTTAATTTCTTTTGTATCGTAGTTACAATCCAACTCTCTGTTGGCGGTAATATTTCTGAAGCATTAATGAATCTTGCGAATGTTTTACGTGACCGTCATAAGCTCAGAGCTAAGGTTCAAGCTGTGAGTATGGAAGCAAAAGCATCAGCGGGGATTATTGGTGCACTTCCTTTGGTTGTTATGGGAGCAGTCACTTTTACTAGCCCAGAATACATGTCTTTGCTCTTTACCCATCCAACGGGCCACATGATACTTATTGGTAGCGCACTTGTGATGTTAACAGGTGTGTTGGTTATGAGATGGATGATTAATTTTAAAATTTAGAACTGGTTACATTTCGTTTCACGTTATTAGTTTAGGTATATTGTAATGTATGATTTAATTCAGCAAGCCATGAATCCACAATTCATTCTGATCGTTCTAACGGCAGTTGCTGCTTTTGCGACAGTTTTATCTTTGACGATGCCTTTATTTGCAAATGATAAATTAAACTCACGGATGAAATCTGTTTCTGACGAACGTGAGAAACTTAAAATACAACGTTTGCAAGAAATGGCGGCTGATAATGTAAGTAAAGGCAATATACGTCATGAGAATAAAACTGGTATTGAGCGCATTGTTAGGATGTTTAATCTGCGCAAAGCTTTGGAGACCGATGACCTTACTTTAAAAATGAAAATGGCTGGATTGAGAGGTCCTGGTCCATTAATGACTTTCCTAGCTGCACGTTGCTTACTTCCAGTCGTTGGTTTGGTTCTTGTCGGTTTCTATTTGAATTTCGTAAATGATTTTGGCCTTCAGGGCATGATGAAATATTGCGCGATCTTGGCTGGGGCTTATGTGGGCTTTTATTTGCCAAATATTTTTATTTCGAATTTGATACAAAAGCGTCAAGATTCCATTCGTCAGGCCTTTCCTGATGCGCTTGATTTGTTGTTGATTTGTGTACAAGCTGGGATGTCCATTGAAGCTTCTTTCCGAAAAGTTGCAATTGAGATTGGCAATCAATCATCTGAATTGTCTGAAGAGTTGACACTTACAACGGCAGAAATGTCATATTTGCAAAACCGTAGGCAGGCTTTTGAAAACTTAGGTTTACGTACTGGTCTGCCTGGAGTTCGGGCTGTTGTTACAAGTTTAATACAAGCTGAAAAGTATGGTACACCGCTTGGCACGTCTTTGCGTGCTATGGCTGAAGAATTTAGAGATGAACGGATGAACGAGGCTGAGAAAAAAGCAGCCGCTTTGCCACCTAAATTGACGGTACCGATGATCGTGTTCTTTTTACCGGTTCTCTTCGCTGTTATTCTTGGACCAGCTATTATTAAGGTTACTGAAACTTCATTTTAAAATTCTTATGGGATTAGACTTAAAAAACAAAAAGCCGTCACTAGATTTTAGTGACGGCTTTTTGTTTATGATAGAAAACTTGTGTGTCAGTTAATTTAATTTATTTACTGGCAGCAAGTCTTGCTTTTGTTGCAGCAACGGTTTGAGCTTTTGCTTTTGCGCTTTGACGTGAGAGAGGTTGAAAAGCGATTTCAGAGTGATACTCGCAATAAGGCGTACCATCAGATTTCTTTTTACCACAGAAGTGGAAGCCACTTTCTTGAGGGTCACCAATTGGCCAACGGCATTGACATTCTTTTAAATCAACAAGGTCAACACGTTCTTCCAACGGTATATCTAATTCTACAAATTGAGAACGAAAAGGCTCTTCTTTAGGGGCATCTGATGGAGATGCTATAGTCCTTAGAGCTGTATTGCTATTTGAAAACAACCCTAACCTTGGAGAGTTGGATTGACGAGCTGCTTTGTGTTTTCTAGCTCTGGCTGGTTTAGCTCTTGATGTGGTTGCTCGGCCAGAGAGACCTAATCTGTGCACTTTGCCAATTACAGCGTTGCGTGTTACCCCACCTAAACGACCAGCAATTTGGCTTGCGCTTAAACCCTCAGCCCATAATTTAGTTAAAACTTCAACCCGTTCATCGGTCCAGGACATGAGTGCCTCCTCAAAATTTAAGCTAGAGCATGTCACTTTGTATTGAATTCAAGTACATGCTCTGATTTCTTTGTTGAGCTTGTCATTTTTAATGGCGCTTCAGGTTGCTCACTAGCAACCGCGCTATTTCTTAAAAACGGTATCCACTTTTAAGTGACAAGCTCAAATAATTTCAAACTTTTTTAAACGTCAGAAACCTTTAAATCTTTCGATTGTTTAAAAAGTTTCCTTTTCAGCATGAGCACCGCCCCAACACTGAATTAAAATAACAAATAGTCAGGCACAAACTTAACAAATAAGATGCCTTGAGTTATTTGATTACACGACTAAAAACTGGAAAATTACAGAACCTTTAGGCGGGCTGTTCAGACTAAATAAAAAATGATCTGATCAACTTTCACCTATGACAAAGATAGCAAATTACTGAAAATACAAATGACTAATCAAGAAACGCGTCAATTAAGGATGATGTAAAGTTACACTGATCGAGTTGTTAACTGCAAGGGGAGGAGGGAATGATTTTATGCTTTTCAACAGTCCAAATAATTAGTGTTACGTTTTTGGCACGGGTAAATTAAAAAAAAGCTAAAAACACATATATCCTTATTTTTATTAAATAACTTTTCTATTGGGATTTTTCTTTTCCCCCTCTTCTTCACTTACTATGCACAAGTTGTTCTTATAGAAGCTATTGATCATTTTATTTGGGATCTATCACATTTCTCCCTATGGTTGTATTTTGGTGTGTGCTCACTTATTGAATGGCAGGCTGAACCGCTTATAAATTTGTGTCCGGCTTATTAATAAGAGTTTTTTGTTGTTTTAACCTCAGTGAAAAGCATTCAATGTTGCAAATGTTTGACAGAAAGGGGGGCTAAACGTTAGTATAGCTTATAGTTTAGGCTGCCCTTTGGCAGCTTTATTTATTTGTGGACTTTCTTTCACAGGCTTTCTTTGAATAGGTTTTCCGGGAAAATGACGAATAAAATTTTACCGACTTATGCGCGGACCAATGTTACTTTTGATCATGGGGATGGATGCGAATTAGTTGCGACCAATGGTGATCGATATTTGGACTTTGGCGCTGGTATTGCCGTCAACTCTCTTGGCCATGGGCATCCTTTGTTGGTTGAAGCTATTCAAAATCAAGCCGCTAAATTGATGCATGTTTCTAATCTTTATAAGATTGATGGGCAAGAACGTTTGGCTGAACGGCTTTGTGAGCATACATTTGCTGATAAAGCCTTTTTTGCTAATTCTGGTGCTGAAGCGAATGAATGTGCTGTTAAAATGGCTCGGAAATATCAATTTGCTGCGGGCAAGCCTGAGCGTTACCGCATCATCACTTTTGCTGGTGGGTTTCATGGACGAACTCTTGCAATGATAGCGGCTGGTGGGCAAGCAAAACATTTAGAAGGTTTTGGCCCTAAAGTTGATGGATTTGATCAAGTCCCATTTGGGGATAGTGAAGCTTTAAAAAGTCTAATATCTCACGAGACAGCAGCTCTTATGATTGAGCCTATTCAGGGTGAAGGTGGGATTAATAGTGCTGACGTTGATTTTTTGAAAGAGTTACGTTCGCTTTGTGAGGAACATGGACTTCTTTTGATTTTTGACGAAGTGCAAACCGGTGTTGGGCGAACGGGCGTGCTATATTCTTATGAACAATATGGTGTTGAACCTGATATTTTAACAACTGCCAAAGGTCTTGGTGGGGGCTTTCCAGTAGGCGCTTGTTTGGCGACTGATGAGGTAGCGTACCCGATGGTTGCTGGTTCGCACGGCTCGACTTTTGGGGGTAACCCTCTTGCCATGGCAGCAGCGAATGCAGTGTTGGATGTTGTGCTTGAACCGGGTTTTTTAGAAGAAATTAGAGAAAAGGGCCTGGTTTTAAAACAGAAGCTAGCCTCTGTTACGGATCAATTCCCTGAAGTGTTTGACATGGTACGTGGTGAGGGGCTCTTGCTTGGGTTGCATGCAAAAGTTCCACCACAAGATGTTGTCTCTGCATGTTTTGATGAAAAACTTCTTTGTGTACCTGCTGGAGACAATGTTGTTCGTATTTTACCTCCACTGATTGCGACAACGAAAGAATTTGATCAAGCAATTGCTGCTATTGAGCGAGCTGCTGGGACAATTTCTGAAAAAATGAAAAAAGAACAATCAACTTTATAAATGAGTAATCTAGTTATTCTTCGAAAAGTAATTTCAAAGTTCTTTTCGAAGGGGTGTGATTTTTAAACGATGGAAACGAATTTAAGCCAAAGGAAAGCGCCTATGGCATTACGGCATTTTATTGATCTGGATAGTTTAAGCGGTGAGACAATCACTCATATATTGTCATCAGCTTTATCTATGAAGGAAGAGTTTAAGAAATTAAGACATAAAGCTCCTAAGTTATGTGAGGGGCAAGTCTTGGCTTCTATATTTGAAAAACCCTCAACACGAACACGGGTCTCCTTTGATGTTGCTATGCGTGACCTGGGTGGATCTTGCCTCACATTGAGCTCAAATGATTTGCAATTGGGACGGGGTGAATCAATCGAGGATACTGCGCGAGTGATGTCTCGCTATGTCGATGCGATTATGCTTAGAACTGATGCTCATCAGAAATTGCTTGATTTGGCTGAATTTGCTGATGTGCCTGTTATTAATGGTTTGACGGATCATTCTCATCCTTGCCAAATTATGGCTGATATTTTGACCTTTATTGAAAAGCGTGGCTCGATTAAAGGTGCCAAAGTGGCGTGGATTGGTGATTGTAATAATGTGGCGCTTTCAGCTCTGCATGCGGCGACCAAGCTTGGCTTTTCACTTTATATTGCTGCACCTAAAGAATATGGGCCTACAAAGGCTATGGAAGCAGCTGTTTTGGCTGATCAGCAGGCTAAGAAAAACTCCATTCATTTTGTTGAGAAGTTAGATGATGCGTTTGTTGATGCTGATCTGATTATGACTGATACGTGGGTTTCTATGGGCGATGAAGATGAGGAGGTACGAAAAAGAGTTTTTGCACCTTATCAAGTGAATGCTGAGAGGATGAAGCTTGCATCTAAAGACGCTTTATTCATGCACTGCTTACCTGCCTATCGTGGGCGTGAAGTGACAGCCGAAGTTCTTGATGGACCACAATCTGTTGTTTTTGATGAAGCTGAAAATCGTTTGCATGCTCAAAAGGCTATTATTGCCTGGAGTTTGGGCGCTATTTAGTTTTCCCTTTTGATATTAAAATCAAATTTTTTTTAGGATAAATTTATGAGTGACGAAGAGCATGGCTCTGATGATGACATTGGCGCCCGGCATTCTGCTGTTTCTGATGATGGCTATATTTTTTTAGATAGCGAGATTATCGATGACGTGGTTTTGCCGTTTCAAGCTGATGAGGCTGGGGCGCGTGGTCGGTTGGTTCGGCTAGGTAGCGCTGTTGATAAGATCTTATCTGATCATGATTATCCTGATGGTGTTGCGACCTATTTGGGTGAAGCGATTGCGCTTACCTGTCTTATTGGAGCTTCGCTTAAATTTGATGGAAAACTGATTTTACAAACAAAGACTGATGGTCCAATAAGCATGCTTGTGGTGGATTATACGACGCCTGGAAAATTGCGTGGTTATGCAAGCTATAACAAGGCCGCTGTTGCTGACCTTGAAGCAGATGGCGTTGAGCATGAAATTGGGAGCTGGTTAGGGCGAGGGTATTTGGCTCTTACTGTTGATCAAGGTACTGATATGGAGCGTTATCAAGGGATTGTTGCGGTTGAGCGAGATTACCTTGGTACTGTTGCTGAAGATTATTTTATGCAATCTGAGCAAATCCCTAGTTTAGTGCGTTTAAATGCTAGCAAACATTATAATGCTGACGCTGGTGATGATGGTAAGCATTGGCACTGGCGGGCTGGTGGTTTGCTTGTGCAGTATCTTACACGTGAAGGCGGGCATGAACTGGAAGATGATGAGCCTTTCGAAAATTTTGAAGAAGACTGGACCCGGGCACGGATGCTAGGAGACACTGTTGAAGCTCATGAGTTACTTGATCCTGAGTTGGCGCCAGAGCGGCTATTATTGCGTCTTTATCATGAAGAGGGTATTCGGATTTTTGATAAAGTGCCAGTTCAAGCTGAATGTTCATGTTCTAAAGAGAAGGTGAAAGGTATGCTTGCGCACTTTTCTTCTGATGAGCGCGGGAAGATGATTGAAATGACAGGGAAAATCTCAGTCACTTGTGAATTTTGCGCGTCGACTTATGCATTCTCAGAAAGAGATTTTGAGGCTGAATAGAACATTTTTGTCGAATGTTCTATTTGTTTGAACGTTCCTTTATCCCTTAATCGGTGTCCACTTTTGGGAGGAAGGTTGCTGTTTTCTAATCATTTTAAAATAAATGCAAAATTCCTTTGAGTTTCAGCAATGGGGGCTGGACAGGGGGATAATTTGGCTCTATAAAGCCGTTCATCCTGTTGTTTTAACAGTCGATGTTTGAGTGTTTTTATTTACTAAACTGTTGGTTTAGCTTAAGTTGCTCTCATATG
>JAJFHW010000100.1 GCA_021775385.1 Hyphomicrobiales bacterium
CATCACTACCGAAGTCTAGGTTTGATGCCCAAACACCAGCATAAAACATTTTATATGAAGCGTCGAAGCCACCTTGAATAGCTGGGCCTTCTTCAGTTTGAGAAGCACCGCGGAAAACGTAGTCTGTCGTTAAAGCAACATTTGCTGAAAACTCTGGACGTTCACGCTCAACTGGCGCGTCTTTCAAGCTACCACGTTCAAATAAATCAGCTGCGTTAGCAACACCTGTTGAAACCAAAAGAGCAACTGTCGTTGCTGCAATACGACCTGTCATGGATTTATAATTCATTTATTCCCCCAATTGGAATGTAACTTTGTAAAAAAATCTAAAGCACATATATAAAGATATGCCTCTACTGAAACGAAGAAGGTTTAATACCCTCAAATCAAAAATACTAAAGAGCCCTGTAACCGTTTTGCACGAATAAATGAAAAATATTCAAAAATCCGCAAGGGCCTTTTATTCTTTCGGATATCTACATTACAAATTCCGTGCCAAGTTGATTTGTTAAGCTTTACTGCTTATTAAATCAGCATAAATGTCACAGATCACACGATTTGTGACATTTATGTTTCGGGCAAAAAAATAGTTGTTATTGAGGAAAAAATCTTTCTGTATAGCAAGATTGCAAGTGCTTAATTTTTGTGCAAACACAACAAAGCAATGGTTTCAAATACCTAATATTGTGCAAATTAAATGAGTTTGTTAAGACTTCAATTTATTCTTAGCGAGTGCTGCTTAAAGCTGGCTTACTGTTTTGAGAAAAACAGCACGTTTAACAAAATAGAGTATTCTCTTTGAATATTCATAAGAAATACGCTCTAGGAGATCGGTAAATATGTCATATGTTTTTCTCGTTGCAGGGCTGTCATTGCTGGTTTTTGGTGGTGATATTCTGGTTCGCGGCGCAGTTGCCCTTGCAGTCCGTATGAACATACCACATTTAATCATCGGCCTAACCATTGTTGCCTTTGGAACTTCAGCTCCAGAACTTCTAATTTCAATCAGGGCGGCTCTTACAGGCCTCTCAGGTATTACACTCGGGAATGTCGTTGGCAGTAACATCGCAAATATTTGGCTTGTGTTAGGCGTTCCTGCTTTAATTTCAGCAATTTGTTGTGACCAAAAGAACATCCATCGCAATTACTTCTTTATGATTGGCGCAAGCCTTGTGCTAATAGCATTGTGTTTTTGGACACCACTTACCATTTGGCACGGTGTTGTTCTATCAATCCTGATGTTATTATTCCTCGGCGATGTTTTCTTTAGAGCAAGAAAACATAAAAACGATGCAGAAGTACTAGATGATGATGTTGAAGAGCTAATAGAAGAGATTGAAGGCTCAACAGAAACACAGCTTTGGAAAATGGTTGCACTTGTTTTTCTCGGGCTCATCGGGCTTGCCATTGGCGCAGAGCTCACCATTCTAGGCGCAGTTGCAATAGCAAAAACTTACGGAGTTTCAGATACAACCATCGGTCTAACAGTGGTAGCCATCGGAACGTCCCTTCCTGAATTAGCCGCAACGGTAATGGCAGCCATTCGTGGTCATTCGGGGCTAGCGCTTGGGAATGCTATCGGATCAAATATCTATAACATCTGTGGGGTACTAGGTATCACAGCACTCATAACTCCTATTTCAGTAGACCCTGTATTCTTATCATTTGACCTTTGGGTCATGATTGCTGCCTCCTTATCGATCTTGCCATTTATCATCTTCAAATGGAAAATTAACAAAATTATTGGCGTCATTTTCTTACTTGCATATGGCTTATATACGTACAAGGTTCTAGAGATGGGGCGCATAAATCAGGCAAATCAAGCGTCAAATCAAAGCTTGATCAACAATTCAGTTGTAATTTCATGAGTGAAGCAAAAGGCATCGCCCTCATAACGGGAGCGGGAAAAAGAATAGGGTATCACTTGGCCTTGTCGCTCGCCAAAGAAGGGTGGTCAATCGCAGCTCATTATAATCAATCAGAAAATGGTGTCTTGAAGCTTTGCGAAGAGATTGGAAGTCTTGGCGGTAAAGTCATCACTCTAAAAGCTGATTTGAAAAATGACAAAGAAGTACTCCCGCTCATTTCTTCCTGCGAAGCTGAATTAGGTTTGCCTAACTTACTCATCAATTGCGCGTCTGTTTTTCAAAAAGATGAATTGGAAACACTTGACGGTGAGATCTTTGATGAGCAGATGGCGATTAATTTAAAAGCCCCTTTGCTGCTAAGTAAAGCCTTTGCCAAAGCTCACAATAAAAACCAAAACGGCGACTCGAAAAGTGAGAGCGCGACTGCTAATATCATAAATATTACAGATCAAAGGGTGCATAAATTAAACCCAACATTTTTTAGCTATACACTCTCAAAGGTTGGCTTATCAGCGGCAACAACTACGATGGCTCAATCTTTGGCACCAAACATTCGCGTTAACGCAATTGCCCCAGGCCCTGTTTTGCAGAGCATTCATCAAACAGAAGATGAGTTTAAGAATGAGTGTAAAGGCACTTTGCTTGGCGCGGGGACAACGCCTGAAGAAATTTTTGAAACTGTAAAATTTATTATACAAACGAACTCGCTAACGGGTGAGACAATCACATTAGCCGGTGGTCAACACCTTAAGTGGCCAGAATCTTAAACACTAAGTGTACTCAAAGTGATGAGTTTGTAATAGTCATTTAAACTCAATGAATTGGGAGTTTTTTTCTATTCTGTTTGCGGAGAGAGTTGCAGCGAAGGCACATTTTTTAAGCTAAGAACAAAACCAATAATTTCTGCAACTGCCGTGTAAAGTTCAACAGGAATTTCTTCGTCAAGTTCAACAGCACCAAGCGCTTGAGCAAGCAGTGGATTTTCTTTTATATAAACGCCATGCTCTGCAGCTGCAGCAATAATTTGTTCAGCTATAATCCCTTCTCCTTTAGCAACAACTTTCGGTGCATCCTTATGATCATAATGGAGAGCAACCGCTCTTTTGACCGAGCCATCATCTGCAAGATGATCTTCATTGTCACGGGGGGGAACTAAACTAGCCTCGGTCTTAGAAGTATCTGAATTTGAAGTTGTGTCAGTCATATTTAAAATCCATCTTGGAATAGAAGAGTTAAACTTGCGCATCAACATGGTCTTGAGATTTCGCCAAGTTAGTATCTGGCAGGCCGCGGCGTATATGAAGCGAGGCTACATCAAGCCCATTTGCAACCAATCGATCATCAAGAGCTTCACGATGAAGGTTTAAATTTTCAGCAAATTCGGCTCGTTCGGCCCAGAGCGTTACCCGCACCTGTTGACCAAATAAACCAAGAGAGGCATGAACCGGTCCGGTATCATTAGTTTCTAGTGAAAATTTAACACCATAACCATCTCTTTCCTCTCCGGTTTCATTTTCCTCCCTCTCAGGCCCTATTTGCAATTGAACAAAAACAGGTTTTTCACTACCTGCTATTGGCAGTTCCAAATTCAACTCCATAGGTTTTGAGAGAGGTTTTTGCTGAATTTCTTGCACTTCTTCCACAGCAAGAGATGAAGTGCTCTTGTATTTGGCAGATACATCTTCGGCTAACTTCTGATTTAGTGAAGCATTCCCCTGTGTGCCAATCCGACCAGCTGCCTTTGCATGACCATCTATATGAGACTGATTTTGGGCCTGATTTTGGGCCTGATTCTGGGAACGTCCACTGAGTTTTTTTGCAAGTCCTGGCAGTGTATCCGCGACAACACCAATCAATGCAGAAGCCGTAATTTGCGCTTGAGCTTGGCCGGGTATTGCAGTTTGTGCAGTAACAAGAGTCTGAGTTTGTGCCTGAGTTTGCGTTTGAGATTGAACTTGTATGCCTTGCGTTCCAGACAAACCTTGAGAATTAGCGTTTAGTCCACCACCAGAGTTGACCAAATTGGCAGAATGAAAAGCCGAGTTTGGTTGTTGAGCATTTAAAGCCTGCCCCCCTTGAGCTGAAGGTGTTAAACCTTGTTGAGGGACTGGGGAGCCGGCTTGCACTTTTACATGGCCAGCTATTTGCCCTCCTGTATTTACCCCCCCAGTATTTACGCCCCCAGTATTTACGCCCGAAGAGTTTACCGGAGGAGAATTTAAAGAGGCTGTATTCAGAGAGCTACCAACTTGTGGCCCGTTAGACGAAACAACGGGTGTACCAGTTTGCACAATAGCTCGTCCTGCTTGCTGAACTGTTTGTTGGCTTGTGAGTTGCCCGGCAGGCAATTGTGATTTAGAAGAGCTAGTACCATCTCCAATGGGCTGCACTAAGCGAACAGCACTGCCATGTTGCTCAAGTTTTAACTGTAAGACTTCTCCCTTTTGCAAAGGAAGAGAAGCTTTTACATCTAGCTTTAATCCACCAGCCAGTACTTCAGCGCGGCCATTTGGCAAAGATTTTAAAACTTCAACTGATAAGGGCTTATTGTGATTTAGGGCTTGGAGTTGCTGCAGTAAATTCTCTGTTTTATGCAAAACATTTAAAGTGAGAGGCCCCGAGCCACCACTTGTTAAATGATTTTGTAACGCAGCTTGTACATGCGTCAAAGATACAGACATGATTGATCACCGCAGTAAGTTTCAGTTATTATAAGAATCTTTGTAAATAATACCTCGAAGACTGTTAATAAGGCCTTACTAAGGTAAGTCTTTGTTAATAATTGAGGTTTCAAGAAAATCATTAAAAATCTTTAATTTTATTCCTCTACAAATCAGTCTAAACTTAGGTTAGACTAGCTCGTTTGGTGCGCACAATTGCCAGTGGGCAACTGAATGATAAGAATAGATATTGCCACCCGTAGAAGGAGCTCTGCCCATTTAGGGCAGAGGGACATGACGCCAGAAGCGTCCGGCGTTTAGCGCCGCCCCTCGGAGGCCTGCCGCTTCAGCGGTAGAATAGCCGTGAGAGAAAATAAATGATCGAAACACTTGATTTGCTAAAAACACTGTCGCTTAAGGCTAGCATCATTTTAAGTGCGCTGATTATCATTCAATTCTCTTTTTCCTCACAAGGGCAAGCAAAGCGCTTAGCTTTAATCATCGGCAATGACCTTTATGCAAATGTTACCCCTTTAAAAAAAGCAGTAAACGATGCGGATGCCATTTCAAGCACCTTAAAAGATCTCGGCTTTCAAACTCATTTGCACCAAAATCTAAATCGTCGTTCGATGAATGCAGCTTTGGCCGAATTTTCAAACGAGATTGAAAAGGATGACGAAGTGCTTTTCTTTTTCTCTGGGCACGGTATCTCGGTTCGAGGTGAAAATTATCTCCTGCCTACAGATGTGCCCAAAGTTGCTCCTGGTCAGGAAGGGTTCATTACAAGAGAAGCATTTTCCGAAAATGAGATTATTCAATCTCTTCAAGACAAGCAAGTACGTGTCAGCATTTTAATTTTAGATGCCTGCCGGAATAATCCTTTTCCACGCAAAGGCACACGCTCCATTGGACGCTCTGTTGGGTTAGGTCGCACCTCCGCTCCGCCAGAAGGTACATTTGTTATGTATTCAGCTGGTGTCGGGCAAGAAGCACTCGATCGATTAAGCGATGAAGATCCTCACCCCAATTCAGTCTACACAAGAAAACTCATCCCCTTAATGAAAGAAGAAGGCCTGCAAATTGTTAGGGTCGCAAAAAAACTACGCTCTGAAGTTGAAAATTTAGCAAGAACAGCTAAGGGCGGAGCGCATAAACAATACCCCTCTTATTATGATGAACTAAGAGGAGATTTTTTCTTCAAGCCAGGTAAACGGAAAGAGCAAAACAAAACTTCTGATGCTGATGAAATTTTATGGCAAGCAATAGAAAAATCCAACAATTCAAGTGATTTTGAATTCTATTTAAAAGAACACCCAACAGGGCGTTATTCGTCGATCGCAAAACTAAAACTCATCCAGCTAAAAAATAAAGATACAGCAAAAGGGAAAAAAGAGCCCTCTCTGATTATAAAAGATGCTGATGATAAATTATGGAGTGAAATTCGAAACTCAAGACGCTCCCTAGAGGTTGAAGCCTATATTCATAAATACCCAAATGGAAAACATATCGCCGAGGCTAAGAGAATAGTTGAATTGCTCAGAC
This sequence comes from Hyphomicrobiales bacterium, assembly GCA_021775385.1. GTDB lineage: Bacteria > Pseudomonadota > Alphaproteobacteria > Rhizobiales > HXMU1428-3 > HXMU1428-3. Next base: position 6,071 of record JAJFHW010000100.1, read on the forward strand.
ATGCCGAATATCGCGAATATTCTCGCATCAAAGCACTGGAAGAAAATAAAGTAGCTGTCGTCTCTCCGAAAAAAATTAAGAAACCTAAGACCAAAAGCTACCAACCAGGGCAAAGGTTTCAAGAGTGCGGTGAATGTCCCAAAATGGTGGCACTCCCAACAGGCCAATTTTCTATGGGGTGGAAAAACCCCGAAAGTGGGCGACATCAATATGCGCTGCCAATACATAAGGTCAACATTAGTCGCCGAATTGCCATTGGCGTTCATGAAATTACAATCAAGCAATATGATGCCTTCATCAAACAGTCAGGACATGATCCAGGAAGTCTTTGCTGGACCCATGAGAAGGGGCTCGGCAAATACAGAAAATTCCGCAACTATCAGAAAAATGGACAGCCCTATAAAACGAACTATCCGGCAACCTGTGTGAACTGGTATGATGCCAAAGAATATGTGAAGTGGCTAAACAGGCAAATCCCAAATGGTGGCTATCGGTTGCCAACAGAAGCTGAGTGGGAATTTACAGCTAGAGCAGGGAGAAAAGCTAAGTGGCATTATGGCAATAAGGAAAGTTACTTATGTCAGTTTTCTAACCATGCCGCTGCTGAAACAAAAGTGAAATGGCGCAATAAAACATGCCGGGATGGTGTAAAGGTCCTCTCTAAAGTCGGCGGCTATGAGGCCAATCCATGGGGAGTATATGACATGTACGGCAATGTTGGAGAGTGGACAGAAGATTGCGTCCATTATGATTATAAAGGGGCACCTAAAAATGGAGAAGCCTGGATAATCGCAAACAATCGCAATCATGGCTCATGCGCTAATCGCATCCATCGGGGTGGCAGTTGGTTACAGAACGGATCATCCGTGAATTCTGGCTCTAGGCAATTTACCAAACCAACAGACAGAACAATCACGTTAGGTTTTCGAGTTGTAAAAGACTTGCAATAAGAGGGGCTTGAAGCCTACAAGTTTAAAGGATAATTTTTTAACTTTAAGAGAGTTTCTTTTGAACAATCTAAACAACTGGAAAGCTTGTCAAAAGCCAGAGCCTACAGAACTGAGCGGCAGGTTGGTCTTACTAACTCATTACAATTTTAAAGAACATAGTGAAGCCTTGTGGGATGCCCTGGGCGGAGAAGCTCTCAATGAGCTCATTCGGTTTTTTCCAAATGATATTTATCAAAATTCTACAGACTTTGGTTATTGGCTAAAAGAAGCGGACGAGAGTCAAAAGTACCACACGATGGTTATATCATCAGTGAATACGAAAGAAGTTCTAGGCATGGCCAGCTATATGGGATGTTCACCTGAAAATGGATCAGTTGAAATTGGTGCCGTAGCACACGGACCTAAAATGGCTCGCTCCTCCTTAGCAACTGAGGCACATTACCTGCTCGCTCGTCATATCTTTGATGAGCTAGGTTATCGGCGGTATGAGTGGAAGCTTAATAATGAAAACCAGACCTCCCACAAAGCGGCGATAAGATTAGGCTTTACATATGAAGGTGTCTTCCGCCAGCATATGGTCGCAAAGGGACAAAATAGGGACACCGCATGGTATTCAATGTTAGATAGTGAATGGCCATTGAATAAAGCTTCCTTTGAAGCCTGGTTAGATCAAGACAATTTTGATAGCTCAGGGGAACAAATTAAATCACTGCAGCAAATAAAAAGTGCGCTAACAGGCTGAAATTGATTGAAGCTAATGTCCTCATTTGCTGAGATATGCTAGTTTAACGCAAAAGAGAAAAGATTAAATCTAACTCATTTGAAAACAACAGGAATAAATATTTTGAGTAACAAGAATTCTGATAGGTCTGCCTTCATAGCAGCTGCACTAATTATGTTGTTTGTGTTTCTGGGTGTTTATTTTCTACCACCTCTTATGAAGCAAATGGCCGAGTACAATGAATGGCTAGCTTACGGAATGGGCTTTGCG